>JAFMKE010000002.1 GCA_017853115.1 Verrucomicrobiota bacterium | reverse complement strand
TGAGACCTGATTGGGCCTTGAATCGGGTGGGTTGCTCGCAGTTGTCTTGTAGCTCGTAGAATTGATATTAATCTGCTAAGAGTGTTTATTTTTAACTTCCGCCTGTCCCTCTATGCCTGCAGTAGCTGCGAACTTAAACTATTCTTTATACTGTAGTACAAATGTAGATGAGTGATTATCTGAACTTAATTGTAAAAAGTAAATACCTGCTGGATTAAGGTATACTCGAGTTGGTAAACTTACTATGTGACTGCCTTTCTTTAATGACTTACTGTCACTTAATAGAACTTGTCCCAACACATTTTGCAAGCTGATATCTAATTCCATTTCTGCACTCAAGGTGACACTAAATGAGATAATTTCATTAAATGGATTGGTTAAAACTCGTACTTCGCTGATTGCGTTTAGTTCTTTAATGGTGGTTGAAGCGGTATCCTCAAACAACAAATGATGGACATAAATATCCTTGCTCACACCGCCACGTTTATCTTCCCATACATAAATTGAGCCGCCTTTATTATCAGGAATATTTTTTGGACTGAATTGATCGCCTTGAGCCGTACAAACAGGCTCTCCTTGTGTCTGCCATTGTAGAATTCCCAATTTACTTATTCTTTGGCTATATATATCAAACTCTCCAGAACGACCATCTTGCCACACTA
The DNA here is from genome assembly GCA_017853115.1 of Verrucomicrobiota bacterium. Lineage (GTDB taxonomy): Bacteria > Bacteroidota > Bacteroidia > Chitinophagales > UBA8649 > JAFMKE01. The sequence goes on along the minus strand of JAFMKE010000002.1, from coordinate 48,089 downwards.
AAATAGCTCCTCCTGCCTTATCGCTTATGATATTGGGATTGAGTTGGTCTCCTGAAGCGTCGCAAACAGCTATACCATTATTTGACCAGACAGCATCTCCTTCCGGGGTTAATTTTTGGGCATAAATATCATAATCCCCGCTTCGATTATCCTTCCAACTCACGATTAATCCTTGCGTCTTATTATTGCTTAATATATCAATAGCACTTTGGTTTCCTTGAGCATCACAAATTACCTTTCCATTTCCCCAATAAACGACTCCATTAGAATCCACCTTGTTTGCATAGATGTCGTAATCGGCGCCATTTCTTTTATCTGTCCATGAAACATATACGCCGTCTTTTTCCTTTTCAGGGTCAATTTTTGGGTTGCTTTGGACTCCCTGAGCGTTGCAAATAATAACACCTTCATTGCCCCATAAACGATTCCCATCGCTATCTAATCGTTGAGCATAAATGTCGAAATCTCCATTTCTCTCGTCTTGGCAAGTCATGATAACACCACCTTCACCATCACGCTGTATTTTATGATTAATTCGATTGCCACTTACCGTAAAAAAGGGAATCCCTCCAGCTTGCCAAACGATTTGACCGGTGCTATCAATTCGTTGTGCCCAAATATCCCATGTGCCGTTAAGTTGCTCTTCTTCCCATACGATAATGGCTCCGCCAATATCATCCGAGATTATTTTTTCACTGTGTTCTCGATTAGCTTTATCTGCAACAGGGACGCCGTTAATTGACCAAAGTATATTTCCATTAGGGCCTATACGTTGTGCATAAATATCTCTTTCTACATTTCGTTCATCAGACCAAGCGATTATAACTCCATCTTTTTCATCGGTTGTAATAGCCGGGGCTGCTTCATCTGCGAGATCATTGCAGATAACATTACCATTGTTTGACCAAAGCGTATTGCCATCCGCGTCTAATCGTTGAACGTATATATCTCCAGAAATGCCCCCATTGCGCCAATCACGCCAAACAACAAATGCTCCGCCATTTCCATCGCTTTCAAGGCGTTGTTCTTTTTGTTTATATGTTTCTGTGCAAACAGGTGTATTAATACTGGGGTCGCTGACCCATTGAGCGTTAGCAAAAGTAAAAAGGAAGCTGATTGTAAAAATGGATAATAGGTTTCTCATAGGTTGAATATAATTAATTTGGTTTATTCCACATGAGTTCTATCAGAAACAATAATCCCGACCAAAAAGCCGGGATTATTTAATTTTCTTAATCTTCGTCTTCAGTGGTTGGTGTATCCTGCAAAATTTCACTATCGACAATCATGCCTCTAATCTTCGCTTCAATCTCTTCAGCCAATTCAGGATTGTCGCGCAGTAATTCTTTTACTGATTCACGTCCTTGACCAAGTTTGGTGTCGCCATAGCTGTACCAAGAACCACTTTTGTTCAAAATATCCAAATCAACACCCAAGTCGATGATTTCACCTAACTTAGAAATGCCCTCGCCATACATGATGTCGAATTCGGCTTTTCTGAACGGAGGAGCCATTTTGTTTTTAACTACTTTAACCCGTGTGCGGTTACCTAATATATCTTCTTTGTCTTTAATCGCTCCAATACGACGGATATCTAAACGAACAGAAGAGTAGAATTTCAAGGCATTTCCACCCGTTGTGGTTTCTGGGTTTCCAAACATAACGCCAATCTTATCACGCAACTGATTAATAAAAATACAGCAACAACCAGTTTTGTTAATCGCACCAGTTAATTTACGCATAGCCTGAGACATCAATCGTGCTTGTAAGCCCATCTTTGAATCACCCATATCGCCCTCTAGTTCACTTCGTGGCACCAAAGCGGCAACCGAGTCAATTACGCATATATCAATAGCTCCTGATCGAATCAAATGTTCGGCGATATCCAAGGCTTGTTCTCCATCATCTGGTTGAGCGATTAGCAACTCCTCAACGTTTACACCCAACTTTTTTGCATAAGTTTTATCAAATGCATGCTCGGCATCTATAAAGGCAGCAATACCGCCTTTCTTTTGTGCTTCTGCTATTGCATGTAGGGTAAGAGTTGTTTTACCCGAAGATTCTGGGCCATAAATTTCAACCACTCTTCCGGTTGGCAATCCACCGATGCCCAAGGCAGCATCTAAAGTTATAGATCCCGTTGAAATGGTTTCAACATCTACGACTTTCGAATCGCCTAAACGCATAACGGCTCCTTTTCCGTATGCTTTGTCTAATTTATCAAGCGTTAACTTGAGCGCTTTTTCTTTTTCATTTGCAGCCATATTCTTATGTTTTATTTATTTAATGTAGTACAAAGCTATTTTAGCTAAGCGCACTCAATTTGCGTTTAACTTATTGCACTACAATTTTATTTTACATTTATTGAAACCGGACAATGGTCCGATCCCATAATTTCATTATGTATCTCTGCATTACTCACATGAGGGAGAAAAGCTTCGGATACTAAAAAGTAATCAATCCGCCAACCTACATTTCGTTCGCGTGCTCCCGCTCGGTAACTCCACCAGGAATATTTGACCTGCTCGGGATGAAAATGACGAAAGGTATCTACGAATCCATTCCCCAAATATGCATTCATTCCATCGATTTCTTCTTGCATATACCCTGCACTTTTATTGTAGTTTGGCTTTGGGTTAGCTAAATCAATATCTCGATGAGCCACGTTAAAGTCACCGCACACCACAACGGGTTTAGTTTTCTCCAGTTCTTTTAAATAGGCATTGAAATCCTTGTCCCATTCCTGCCGATAGCTTAATCTTTTTAAGTCACTTCCTGAATTTGGTACATAAACATTGACCAAATAAAAATCCTCAAATTCTGCACAAATCACGCGTCCTTCCTCGTCGTGCTTCGCAATGCCCATGTCATTTTGAATGGATAATGGCTTCACTTTGCTTAAGATAGCTGTGCCTGAATACCCTTTCTTCGTGGCTGAGTTTGCACTTAAATGAAATCCATTAATGCTTGCTAGCGCTTCTTCTACCTGAAGATCTTGGGCCTTGGTTTCTTGCAAACATAAAATATCAGGATTCAATGCGTCCACGCTGGAAGTGAATTCTTTTTTCATGATGGCTCGAATGCCATTAACATTAAATGAAACTATTTTCATATTGGCTTAGAATTAGTAGTGCTGTACCTTAAATATTTCCTTTTTAAAGATATAGCTTGTTTCTCCTTTTTTAGATCTTACTATGTTAACCTCGATCTGGTACTTATGGTTCTCTTCATAGTTGAAGTTTTCAATCTCTACATCCATCAATTCGTATTCGGAAGCACCGTTTCGCTTAACTCGATAACAGTAGTTTTCTCGGGTATCATCGCATGGAGCTTTCAGATTGGCAATGATCCATTGTTCGGTAACCATGCTTGCTTGCGACTTAACGGTTTGCTCACTCGATTTACAGCTAAAAAGTAAAGCAGTTAAAGCTAAAAGTGAGATTGTAAAGTGTTTCATGATAGGTATTATTCGTTCAAACAAAAGTAGCTTTTCTTCAATGAAAAAGACTTAGGGTTGCCGTTTTTTAATCCACTCACTGTGGGCAAGTACATGCCGTAATTCGGCAAAGCTCGTTTCAAAGGGAATGTCTTCTTTAAGTCGTGCGATGGAGATGGCTTCTTGCTTGTTTAAGTACTTTAATATTTTTTCTACTCGTTCTTCTGCCATTACCGAAGTTATTTTTATTCTTCCCTTCAGTATCCACTTAGTAATGTGTTGTTCAATCGTGCTCTCTGCCATTCCTCTTTGGGTAGCGATTTCCTTAACAGAATCACCATTGTTAAACATCTCCAAGGTAATTTCATAGGTAGCCCCTTTCTTTTGACTGCTTGCCACGATTTTGTCTACATTAGGAAGCTCTTCTGTGCTGTGGGTGTTGGCTGCGCCGTAACAGGGCGTATCGATATACTTAAGCTGATACAATTGGTGCATTTTTAACCAATAAACATTGAGCATTTCTTTGCAAAACTTGATGTATGCCTTTGTCTTTGATTTGAATGCAAACTCGTTGATGTGTGCATTTAGCGGAATAATGAGCTTATGGAAAATTTCTTCCGTGAAATAATGAATGGCCTTCCCACAGCGATCGATAAGCATTGGTGTATCCTTTTCGGCTTGAAACGTTCGAAGGATTTTTCTTAACTGTGATTTAAACTTAGCTTCAACATCTTGGATATTTAACCAGGTGTGATGAGCATCTTTATACACTAAAAGACATTTATCTTTTTCAGGTAAATCTTTTTCGGCAATCATCTCTTTCCAGTCCAAAATTTCTTCTCTAAAAGCAATAAATGTGAAGGCTTTCAATAGCTGACGCTGGGCATATTCTTCTTTGGCAAATGTTAAGGCCTGCTCGAAATTGCCTTGCTGCTTGTTTTCTCGATGAAAGCCGATGATGCGTTCGTCGATAAATATATTTTTCGGAGTAACTTGTGATTTGAGAATTAGCCCCTCTAAATCGGTACACCGACTTAAGGCTACATAGGCTTGGCCAGCAACAAAGGATTTACCTAAATCAATGATGGCCCTTTTAAAGGTTAAACCTTGGCTTTTATGAATGGTTATTGCCCAAGCAAGCCGGATAGGATATTGGGTAAAGCTACCGAGCTTTTCTTCTTTGACTTCATTGGTCTCTTTATCTAAAGTATAGTTGATATTTTCCCATGTTTCTTCCTTGAGTGTATAGGACTCTCCGTTTTCGATAAAACTTACTTTAATTGAATCGCTTGTTAGGTGCTCAACAATAGCCAGTTTGCCATTGTAATACATTTGGTCCTCTGCATCATTTCGAATAAACATGATTTGTGCGCCAACTTTTATCTCCACATCAAGGTCGGCAGGAAAGGCATTTTCATTAAATGAACCCTCAATTTTGGCTTTGAAGACCCGACTACTTGAAGGTAGTTTTTCCAGTTCATTCTTATTGATCTTATCAGCCTGGTAGTTGTGTGTGCAAAGGGTAATATAATCCTGCTTCGATCCAGGGGCATGAGCTTGATAGCGTTCATTTAAACGAAGGAGCTCCTCCTCTTCAACTTCTCCATGCCTGATTTGGTTTAGAATTGCTATAAATTCTTCATCATCTTGCCGGTAAATGTGTTCCAATTCGATGGTAAAGGCATTGGAGTTTTTCCAGGCATAACTATCGAAAAAGAAAGGGCTTTCATAGTATTCTCGGAGAATTTGCCAACTGTGCTCTTTCACCACTGGAGGAAGCTGATATAAATCACCGATGAATATAACTTGTAAACCACCGAAGGGCTCTCTGTTGTGCCGCACTTCTTGTAAAATAAAATCGATAGCATCGAGCAAGTCAGCTCGAACCATACTAATTTCATCGATAATTAAAAGGTCGAGTTCTTGAAGGAGTTTGCGTTTCTCTTTACGAAAGCGCATATGTTTTTTGAGTGAGCTACGATTGTTAGCGATGTTGAGATCAACAAAATCATTATTGGGAATGAAGGAGGTTAATGGCAGGCCAAACATAGAGTGAATGGTAACTCCTCCCGCATTGATTGCTGCTACGCCGGTTGGAGCCACGACCACTACATTTTTGTCTGTTTGTGTAAGGATTTTTTTCAGTAAAGTGGTTTTGCCGGTCCCTGCTTTTCCTGTCAGGAAAAACGATTGAGAGGTGTATAAAGCAAATTCTTCGGCGTAAAACGCTTCCTGATTATCCATAATGTAAAGCTAAAAAACATCAAGGTTGAAAACGAGCAATGAGGCACTAAACTTAGTGAATGTGGATATGTATTGATTGTGATTTGTCAGTCGTTGAGATTTGCCTTCCTCTTGTCTCAATCGAAAATTTATTGTTGTACAATTTTTACATTATCTGCTTTCAAACGAGTTTTTAGCCAGTTCTCAATACGTGTATAGTCTCCACCACTCAGTTGCCTGTCATAGTCAAGGAAAACCATCATGCTCGCTTGTGGAATAGAATCTTCTTCTGAATAGATTACGCCTTCGCTAATCGACATGGCTTTTACATTGGGGTAGAAAATATCCAACTCCTTGAGTAGTCTATCTGCGGAATAATAGGCTTGATGGTTGTATGATATTTCTTCCTTCAGCATAGCTATCGTCGAATCTTTCATGTTCATTTCCTTGGCATGAGCCAAATTTAATTGGTCCATTTCATTTTGTTCCGCTTCCAAAAACTCATCAAGTTGCGTTCCCTGTTTAATGATAAGTTCAACATGTTGTAAATTATATTTTTCCAAAGCGGCTTCTTTCTCTTCAATCTCCAGTGAGTCCATGTATCCACCGATATATACAGTTATTGCGTTTTCTTTTCGATTGCGGTATTCGAATTGTTTGTTTACCACGTAATAGTTTTCATTCGAGAACTCATTTTTAAGGAAGGTGTTTGCATCGATTTCAAATCCAGACTGACGCACAATGTTATACCCCAAATAGATGCTTGGAACGACTGTCAAAAATAGTACGGCGTAAATGATACGTTTAACATTCCTTTCACGCACGGAATCCATGTATTCTACATGACGGAATTTCAGGAAACGAACAACGGCAAAAGTAGATGCACTAATCATCACGCTGTTTATAAAAAACAAATACAGTGCGCCGAAGAAAAAACTCAAATTACCAATGGCTAAACCATAACCTGCGGTGCAAAGTGGAGGCATTAGGGCTGTAGCAATAGCAACACCTGGAATCGCATTCCCTTTCTCTTTACTTGACCCTGCAAATACGCCTGCAAGTCCGCCAAACAAAGCAATCAACACATCCCAAAAAGTAGGGGAGGTTCTGGCTAAAAGTTCAGATTGCGCTTGAGTCAAAGGTGTAAAGTAAAAATAGATAGCAGAAGTCAAAACGCTGAAAACCACGGCGATGAGAAGGTTTTGAGATGCCGTCTTAATTAATTGAATATCATTGATTCCTGCACCCAAGCCAAGCCCCATTATTGGACCCATAAGTGGCGAAATCAACATCGCTCCAATGACTACTGCGGTTGAGTTGACATTCAAACCTACAGAGGCAATGAATACCGCAAAAATGAGCATCCATAAATTGACGCCCCGAAAGGGAACGCCTTTTTCAATGGCTTCCACGATTTCAGTTTCATTGTCTTGATCCTCTGCGAAACTGAAACGATCGCGTAGAAAAAATTTAAGCGCTAGCCAAATTCGATTCATAGTTAAGAGCTTTCCTTACGAAGATATTCATTTTTAATTTCTATTTATTGTGCCATTTTGACATAAAAAATCGATTAGAATGATTTTTGACCTAATTCGGCAAAACAAAGAAGAAATGCAATTTATTTTAAAAACTTTAGGCTCTGCCGCAGCGATTATGCTCCTGGCTTATTTGTTGCCCGGTGTACATGTTGAAGGCGACTATTTTTACGCTGTGCTGATTGCCTTAATGCTGAGTGTACTCAACAGCTTAGTTCGTCCAATCCTAATTTTCTTGACGCTACCAGCAACTGTTATTACATTGGGTTTGTTTCTTCTGATAATTAATGCGAGTATCGTATTGATTGCGGACAAATTTATGGACGGGTTTACTACGGATAGTTTCATTTGGGCGCTTTTGTTTAGCATGCTTCTATCGATTATGAATAGCGTCTTCAGCAAGGCAATGAGGAATGGCACAAAGAAGAATAAGGTCGTAAATAAAGGAGATAGCCAAGTGATTATTATAGAAAAAGATTAATTTCACTTGAACAACGAATAAAACGTAAATGGTTTTTGGATTAATAGCTTTAGTACTTGTGCTGGTAGTGGCTTGGATTTCCATGCTCAATAGCTTAATTAAGAAGAAAAACAATGTTGAATCGGCTTTTGCCAGTATAGATATAGCACTAAAGAAGCGACATGATCTGGTTCACGATTGGATTAAAATAATTGAATCTCTAGATATAGACGAAAAGGACTTTCTGTTGGAAGTGACCAATCGAAGAATGGAGGCCATGAATCCTAGTTTGACAGTGGATCAGCGTTTAGCTGCGGAAAATGATTTAAGTCAGTCGGTAGGTGAATTAATCTTGGTTTTGGCGCGTTATCTAGAAACCAAAGCGGATGATACGTTGAGGCAAATTCAAAATTCTATGAACGAAGCGGATTTTGTGATTGCAACGGCAAGAAAACAGTATAATGCTAAAGTGATTGTTTTCAATAACGCCATAGAAATGTTCCCCACGAAATGGGTGGCGAAATTCATGGGATTAAGCAGCAAGCCATTTTTTGATATGGTGCAGGAGTAAGTAAAGTAAAGTTTGTTTGGAATTGTTTAAAATGAATAAAATTGTATTGAGATGGTAGAAGGAATAATGAATAGCCCCTATTTCATGTTAATGATTATATCTGTGGCTTTCGGATTGATTGGTTCATTAGTGTCTGCGCGATTAAAGGCAAAGTTTAAGAAGTATTCGATGATGCCGCTTTCCTCAGGATTGACGGGAGCTCAGGTGGCCGAAAAAATGCTTAACGATTACAACATTCATGATGTAACGATACAATCGGTGCCTGGGAAGCTGACCGATCATTATAATCCAATGACGCGTACAGTTAATTTAAGTCCTGAAGTCTATCAGGGTCGAAGTGTGGCTGCAGCCGCTGTAGCTGCGCATGAATGCGGCCATGCTGTTCAACATGCTACGGCTTATGCCTGGTTGGGTATGCGAAGTAAGTTAGTTCCTGTAGTTAGTATTGCGGCGAGTTATTTGCAGTATGTCATGATGGGAGCTATTTTCCTGTTAGCGACATCCTTTGGCGGGTATTTACTGATGTTAGCTGTTGTGCTTCAAGGCGCTATAATGGTGTTTTCTTTAGTAACTTTACCTGTGGAATTTGACGCGAGCAAACGAGCGATGGTCTACCTGGATTCCAGTGGCTTAGCTGGCCGTCGCGGAGAAGAATATGAAGGAGCTCGAGATGCTTTAAAATGGGCGGGGATGACTTATTTCGTCGCAGCTTTAGCCTCTGTTGCTCAATTCTTGTATCTTTTATTACTTCTCCTGCGTAGACGATAAGTTTTGTTAAATCAGTTTGGGCGGAGAATAAAATACGTTCAAAAGTGACAACTTCTTCTAACTTTGGACGTTAACAGTAGAAGCGAAATTGAAAAGAATAAAGATTTCGCCGAATCATTAAATCATTGGTATATGAAGTTTTGGAAAAAATTGCGTTGGATCCTGGTGGTGGTCTTCCTTGGTTCAATTGGCATTGCTGCCACATCGTTAACTACGGAGTATTTTGAGATTTCGAAAAACTTAGAAATTTTTGCTACGCTCTACAAAGAGTTAAACACCTATTATGTCGATGATATAGATCCTAATGAATTCATGCAGGAGGGGATAGACGCCATGCTGCTGTCTTTAGACCCCTACACTAACTTTTATTCAGAAGCGGAAATAGAAAACTATCGTTTTGAAACGACAGGGAAATATGGAGGTATTGGATCTTTAATCAAGCAAGACGAGGATTTCATAGTTATCTCAGAACCTTATGAAGGATATCCTGCAGACAAATCCGGGTTAATCGCAGGCGATAAGATTTTCGCTGTAGATGGGAATTTAGTTAAGGGCAAAACTTCTGAAGAGGTTTCAAAATTCTTGAAAGGCGAACCAGGAACCTCCATTAGTGTTGAGATACTTCGCCCCCAGTTAGATGGGAGTGATAAGGCAATGGTGCTTGAAATTACCCGCGAAGAAGTGAAGGTGAATAATGTTCCATTCTATGGCTTGGTGGAAAATGATATTGCATATATCAAATTGAGCAATTTCACTCAACAAGCAGGAAAAGAAGTGGAAGATGCCTTTAAGGAATTAAAAAATGAACATCCCAATTTGAAGGGCCTAGTGCTGGATCTTCGCGGAAATCCTGGAGGGCTTTTGCACGAGGCCGTAAACATTACGAATGTATTTATTGACAAGGGTGAATTAGTGGTTTTTACTAAGGGTAAGGTAGAAGAATGGGACAAAGATTTCAAAACAATTAATGAACCTTTAGATACAGAATTACCTCTTGTGGTCTTGACCAATAGGGGTTCTGCCTCCGCGTCTGAGATTGTAAGTGGTGCGGTGCAAGATTTAGACAGAGGGGTAGTTGTGGGGCAAAAAACCTTTGGAAAGGGCCTAGTGCAAACAACGCGTAAATTAACTTACAATACACAACTTAAGGTAACCACGGCTAAGTATTACATCCCAAGTGGCCGTTGTATTCAAGCTATTAACTATGCTGAAAAAGATGAAGATGGTGCGGTGAAAAGAATTCCTGATTCATTGAAAGTCGAGTTTCAGACAAGAAACGGTCGTGTGGTATACGATGGTGGAGGAATTGACCCTGATGTAGCTACTGAGGTCGAATATTTGTCCGATGTGTCTGTGAGCCTAAGTCGAAAAGATTTAATTTTTGATTATGCAACCATCTATAAACTAAATAATCCCGACTTGAGAGATGGTATAGATTTTAGAGTAAACGACACCGAATATGCTGATTTTGTCGCTTGGGTTCAAGATAAAGATTATGAATATTCTACAGAAAGTGAGTCGATGCTCGCCGAGTTTAAAGAGGTAGCTGAAGAAGAAGAATACTTTGATGCCATTGAGGCAGAATTCAAAGCTTTAGAAAGCAAAATTTACTCAGACAAAAAGAATGATTTAATCAAACAGAGTGATGAAATAAAGCGCTTGTTAGAAAATGAAATCGTAACGCGTTACTTTTATCGTAAAGGGGCCATTCAAAATAGTTTTGTCTATGATGTGGAAGTGGCTAAAGCTGTAGAACTAATTCAAAACCCTAATGAATATAAAAAGTTACTATCCGTTCAATAGAGTTATCGTCTTAAGTATCATGAGCTGCCTTCTGGTGTTGGGATGTGTTTCAGATGCTCCCGTTCTAAGTGAAGAAGGCACGGAGGAGATGCATAAGGTGCCAGATATTGATTTGGTACAACCGGTTGCCATGGAAGTTATTGGTCAGGCTGGGGCTACACTATTGACTGCGCTAAGCGCAACTATAGATACTGCTGGTATTAAAGACGCAATTGGCTACTGTAATCTGAATGCTAATCGCTTGGTAAAGGATTTGGCTTCAGAATATGGTGTAGATATTAAGCGAACATCGCTTAAACTGCGCAATCCGAATAATGAACCCACAAAAGATGAGGAATTGATTCTCGCGTATTATGCTTCTCAACACAATCAGGGAGAAGTATGTGAAGGCGAATTAAGTAAAGTAGATGGGGTTTATAAATATTACCATCCTATATATCTGATGGATAAGTGCACCGCTTGTCATGGAATTAAAGGAGAAACGCTTAACAAGAAAGCAGCTAAAAAGTTAGAGGAGCTCTACCCGAATGATCAAGCATTGGGGTATGAAGCTGGCGATTTAAGGGGTATGTGGGTGCTTACTTTTAAGAAATCGAGTTTCTAACTTTCTGGGTATAGGCTCGCAAGGAAGTTTTAAAATCACTACCTGTCTCCTGCATGTACACAATAATCCATTTGGCCGCAAAAATATGCGTAAGCTGCTCGCCGTCATCTTCCCCTTCAATTTGAATTGATGGTTGCTCCTCATTGATTAGCGCTTCCTCGGCTGCATCTAGCATGTCTAGAGTGTAATTGGCCTCGATAATTTTTTTAATTGCTGGAATTTTCATCTTACAACTTTTTGATTAAATCATCAACGGCTTCAATTCTTGAACTGGGGAAACCTTCAACAAGTTCGCCATTTTTGAAAGCAGCAAAAAAAGGTAAGTTGTTCACCTTAGCTAAGCCTCTGGCCAAGGGACTTTTCTCCGCATCGACATCAAGAAAAGTGATACCTGCATTTTCTTCTTTTTCGGCTAGTTTGTTGAATTTGGGCGCAATGAGTCGACAGGAGCCACACCAGCCTGCATAATATTTTACAATTACTTTTTCATTTTGAGCTAAATGCTCCTCGAAGTTTGAATCGCTTACTTTAGTTATTGCCACAATGATAATTTTTTGAATGAAACACCAAAGACTTGGTTTCAGTTCATTTATTGTTTTTTTGCGCGGAATTCATTTAAAAGAATCTCTTCAATGTTTTCTGGATTAACCACGAAAATTTGGCTGTCCACTTCATCGGCTATTTGTTGCAATTGCTGATAATAGATACTGGAATTGTTGAACAACAAGATGGTAAAAACGATATTTTCGTCACGCTTCTTATTCAAAAATGTGCGGAGTTTATCTTGGGTATCAAATGATAAATCACCATCCGTAGTGATAATAATTCTGTTGTTTGCCTCCGGTGAAAAATGCTTCTTAGCCAGTTCGTAACCCAGCTGTAAGCCGGCAATAATATCTGACTGTCCAGTAGATGAGAGCTTATCAATCTTCAATTTGATTTCATCCATATTTGCTGCACTGATTGCGTCTGCAATTACCTCGGCTTTATCCGCAAATTGTATGGCCGATATTTTATCCTCTGATCGCATAAATTTCAATAGCCGATACAATGACTTTTTCAGTATTGGCATCCGATCCGGACGATTCATAGATAAGGAAGCATCCATAAGAAACACGGTATTATTGAATGCAATGTTTTCAAACGAAATCGCTTGTTTTTCTTCCTCTTCAAGTATGTTTTGCTGGCAGATGTAATCATCTATTTCAAGTTTAGATGATAATTGTTCATAAGCGATGTTCATCTCTTTGAAGCTGGTGTCGTATTCAAGCAGATTTAGGGTGCCTTCAATAAATTCTTCATAGCCGTACATATCCAGCGCGACTGCGGTTATCAAGGAACAAGCATTGTCTGAAGTTTCTCCTTCCTTCAATCGCATGAGAAAACTATCATAATCGCCCATAGCACTCAGGTTTTTGGTTTGAGCAGCCAAGTATATACTTCCTTTGTGTGCCGCAATGAACGATCCTTGATCCATGAATACATTGTCGTTATATCCTGCACCGAACAGTTGCGCATTTTTCAAATAACCATCAAAGCCAAATTTTGCGAGCAAGATTTGTTCTTCGGGCGATTTTGTAATACCAAAGACATAAAAACCATCCTCTACAGGTAAAATATCTCTTGAGGTCAGGCTTGAAAAATTAGGAAGCCGGTATTCGTAGGACCAATTGACCGTGCCATCTAGGAGTGTGCTAATTAAACTTAAACTATATTGATTATCTATGCCTTTATTATTGCTATAGCATGCTGCAATAATAGTATCATCCCGCAAAAAGAAGTCACTCAAATAGGCCCTTGCTTCATCTTGTTTTGAATTCAAAAAGTAATTGCTCTGTATTTGAGAAAAGTCGCTTGTTTTGAATTGGGAAAGTGAGGCCCGGTATTTATCTGTCCGAGGCTTCAGGCCATATCGCCCCCCCACATAAATAATGTCATTGATAATTGCTGAATGTGAGGCACTTTCGTGGCCCATATAATACCAAGTGGTAAAGTCATTTACCCGTCCATTTTTGGATTGCAACTTAAAAAAGCTTAAACCAAATTTTCCTTTAGCATATTCGTCTCCCGTAACAATATATCCATCATCATACGGGTGAATATTATTGGGTTTTATGTTTAGGGCAGTTTTTCTAGCCCAATCTACTTGGTGATTAACATAATCATAGCGCACAAAAAACTCATCAAAAACATCGGTGCCCGCATTGTGCCCGTAGCCGCAAAAAACCAAGTAATCTTCTTCTACAAGCATATCGCTGATGAAATTGCGATGTTCAGAGAAGGTAAAATACTTTTTCCAAATCAGTTCGCCGTTTAATTCAAGCATAGCGATATAGCATTCCTTTCCGGAATAACCAGCCACAAAAACCTGGTCTTGGGCCATGGTCATGCATGTAGCTCCATCATCTATTGCCGGATTGCCAATATTTTTAAGGAAAGATTGTCCAAAAGAGCTGGATGTGCTTGCAAGCAAACTAAAGAATATGATAAAAAATCTCTTCATGAACATCCAATTGCAGAAAGTATATTAAGCTTAAGTTGCCCGAATATTTTCACAACTAAGTAAAGTGTCTAGAGTACTTGGCTTTTGAACTATCTCTCTTCATATAGCTCATCCTCGCTTACGACCTTAACCAGTTTCTCATTTTCAAGTTCCTTGGAAATTGCTTTGAACGGAGCACTTACGACTTCTTCACCTTCTTCGATGCCGTCAAGAATTTCAATGTACGTATCGTCTTGAATTCCTGTTGTGACTTCTTTTAAAAATACTTGTCCGTCTTTATGGACAAACACTACCGGTGTTTTTTCTTCAAAGTCATCTTCTTCATTGAGGTCCCTTAAGGTCACACATTGAATCGGCACACACAAAATATGGTCTTTACGCTGGGTAATTACTTCGGCTGTAGCTGACATGCCTGGTCTAAAAGGCAATAAACGCTCTTCAGTGATTAGTTTCTCATAGCTACTTTTGATGAGTGTAATTTTTACTTCAAACTTTGTTACTTGCTGATCAATTAATGCATTGGAAGAATAGGCAACTTGATTAACAAGGCCTAATATCTCTTCGCCTAAATAGGCGTCAACTTCTATAAGGGCGGTATCTCCTTTGCTAATTTGTAAGACTTCGTTTTCTCCCACCTCAATTTTTAATTCCATTTCCTTAAAATCGGCAACAGTTACAAGCTCGGTTCCAGCCATTTGAGCTGTACCTACTACTTTTTCGCCTTTTTCTACATTAAGTTTGGAAATGATGCCATCCATAGGTGCATAAAGCCTCGTTCTACTTAAATTCTCTTGTGTTTGTTGAAGCCCCGCTTGGGCACTTTGAACCTGATACTTACCAGCTTCAACAGCTTGAAAGGCGGCCTCTTTTTCACCGAGGGCAGTGAAGTATTGACTTTGACTAGCCTCATATTCGACGGCTGATATTATCTCATTTTCGAATAATTGTTTTTTGCGATTATAGTCGGTTTCAATGATTTTAAATTGGGCTTCCGCCTGACTTAACCTGGCTTTAGAAGTAGATAAGTTTGCTAAGGCTTGGTTGTAGGCCGCGTTGGATTGAGAAACTGAGGCAATATAATTGTCGGCTTCAATCTCCAATAGTAAATCACCATTCACTACAGAATCCCCTTCTTGAATGTATATATTACTCACTTCTCCGGGCAACTCCAAGCTAAGTTTAACTTCTTTGAAAGGGTAAATTTTACCATTCGCGCTAACCGATTCTGTAAGGCTTCGGAATTGTGCTTGCTCTACCACCACTATGCTTGCGTTTCGGTCGCTAAACTTCTTTTTAAAGGCTATAGCTATGCTCACAAGAAGAATAAAAACAACACTGATTATGACTAATAATTTTTTACTCATTGCTTTGTGGATTAGAAGCTTAGTTCGCCCGTTTTATAAAAATTAATAATTGCATGCCTGAACAAGTATTCAAACTTCGCTTGTGCCAGATTCGTTTGAGCAGCTACTAATCTATTTTTCGCGGTTTCAAACTCGTAAGTATTGATTACGCCAAACTTAAATTTTTCCTCTGCATAAGTGAAAGCTATACTTGCTGCTTCCATACTTTTCTCACTTGCTAAAAATTGCTTGGATGCAGCCTTTAAACTGGTTTGGGCATTGAAAATATCTTGATTCAAGGTGTTTTGTTTGCTTTGAATATCGTACTCAGATTGTTTAACAGCCAATTTTGCGTTGTTAATGGCTATCATTCTTTGCCATTTGCCAAAAATTGGAATATTCAAATTAATCCGAACGTTTTGATTGAGGTTATCTCCCACCTGCATGCCAAATGATTTATCTCCAAAAATGGGTTGCTGGAAAGAAGATATAACCAAATCATTTGAACCACTGACAAAGCCTATGGGGGTAGTTACAGTAGTTTCGCCTACTTGTTGTTGAGCGGCACTAAAGTAGTTGCTTCCTAAATATCCTGAAAGAGAAATGCTGGGAGATAAACTGCCCTTGGCTGCTTTGAGTTGAAACTCGGCTGCCCTCTTCCTTAGTTCAGCACTTTTCACGTTAGGTAACAGATGGAGCGCGTTTTCAGCAAGAATGGATACATCCGTCATATTCGCATCTACATCAATATCCATGTTGGGTAGACCTACAATATCAATTTCTTGGAAGGGGTCAAGTTGAAGGACAAACTTAATTTGATTCAAAGCCAATTCGAGGTTGTTTTCGGCGGTAATAACATTCACTTCATCGTTGGCCATTTGTGCCTCAACTTCGTATTGGTCTCCTTTGGCTAAAACGCCAACTTTCACCAATTCTAGCGTGTTTTTGTATTGATTTTGAGTAAGTACTCGCTGGTCTTGTGCTATCTGCAAAGCCTCTTTAGCCAACATGGCGTTCAGGTAATTATTTGCAATGATTAAACGCGTGGAGTTCTCTAATTCCAATTGATCTAATTGAGTAGCATCAAGCTCTAAAGCCGAGGCTTTTAGATTCATCATTCGACTTAAACCTTGAAATAAATTAAAGTCAATAAACAAGCCCATTGTTGTGGAGTTGGTGTTCTGCTGAACGAAGTTGAAAGTCAATGGATCCACGGAGTTGGCGAAATTGAACCCTTCGGTTACATTCACATTGATATTTGGGCTGTAAATATCCATTTTGTTTTGGAGGACATTATTTGCCGCGAAGTCTGTACTCAGTTTCGATTGATTGATGTTGATATTGTTTTCCAGCGCATAACTGACGCAATCTTCAAAGCTCCAAATTTCTTGTGCTTGGACAAAAAAAAGTGTTGAAGCAAATAAGAAAAACGGTATGATTTTTTTCATAAAGATTGTGGGTTTCTATTCAGCAAGGCTAAAAATAATGAAAAATTTTAGGCTAACGCTGCTCTATAATTAAAGACCTGTTTAAGCACCTTTGAAATCGATGTAAAGGTAATATCATTTTTAGGATATTCTGGCGTCTGAAAGCAATTCCATGTATGTTGAAAACCCTCCTTAATTTTCCCCTTCCGAATGGCCCTGTGCGATTATATTTGTGTTATTGAAAACACTACCATGAAAAGAGATAATCAAGTATTCGATTTAATAGAAAATGAATTACATAGGCAGCAACACGGCGTAGAGCTGATTGCCTCTGAGAATTTTACCAGCCCTCAGGTAATGGAGGCTACAGGGTCTTGTTTAACTAATAAATATGCAGAAGGGCTTCCTGGCAAACGTTATTATGGTGGTTGCGAGGTTGTAGACCGCATCGAGGATCTGGCTCGTGAGCGGTTAAAGCAATTGTTTGGTGCTGAATGGGCTAACGTACAGCCACATAGTGGGGCCCAGGCGAACGCTGCAGTAATGCTTGCGGTATTAGAAGCTGGAGATTCTATTTTAGGTTTTGATTTGTCGCATGGTGGCCACTTAACCCATGGTTCCTCGGTGAATTTTTCTGGCAAGTTGTATCAACCCCATTTTTACGGAGTGGAAAAGGATACGGGTCGTATTGACATGGATAAGGTGGAGGAAAAGGCACTGGCTATTCGCCCGAAACTGATTATTTGTGGTGCTTCAGCCTATGCGCGCGATTGGGATTTTAAGCGTTTTAGAGAAATTGCAGATAAAGTGGGTGCTTTATTATTGGGTGATATAAGCCACATTGCTGGTTTAGTTGCTAGTGGTTTACACAGCAATCCCTTGCCGTATTGTCATATAGTTACAACTACCACGCATAAAACACTACGTGGACCGAGAGGTGGGGTGATTATGATGGGTAGAGACTTTGATAATCCGTGGGGGATAAAGACGCCAAAAGGGGAACTGCGTAAAATGAGTGCCTTATTGGATTCTGGGGTTTTTCCAGGAACGCAAGGTGGTCCATTGGAGCATGTGATTGCTGCAAAAGCAGTGGCTTTTGGTGAAGCCCTGGATGATAGCTTTAAAGTTTATTGCGCTCAAGTGATTAAGAACGCTCAAGCCATGGCAAAAGCATTTGTTGAGAAAGGCTACAATTTGGTTTCTGACGGAACAGACAACCACTTGATGTTAATCGATTTAAGAAATAAAAATATTACCGGAAAGTTAGCGGAGCAGACTTTAGGCAAAGCAGATATTACGGTAAACAAAAACATGGTGCCTTTCGATGATCGATCACCTTTTGTTACTTCGGGTATCCGTATTGGAACGCCAGCGGTGACTACGCGAGGAATGAAAGAAGCCGACATGTTACAAATTGTGGAATGGATTGATGCTTTAATTCAAGCCCCTGAAGATGATGCTACAATCGATCGAATTCGCAGTGAGGTTAACGCGTATATGAAGAACTTTCCTTTGTATGCTTAAGCGAATCGTTGGCATAGGATTGTTGAGTTTATTCGTCTTTATGACGCAGGCCCAAATCAATGCCTTTGACAAGGGATTTGATGCTTATCAACGAGGCAAATATGATAATGCCGTTGATTTCTACACAGTTTTTATTGAAGATCATGAAAGTCCAAATGCTTTTTTCAACAGAGGCTTAGCTTATTTTCAATTAAAACAATACCAAGAAGCTATCCAAGATTTTTCGGAGGTGCTTAAGTTGGAGCCTAATGATTTCGAGGCACTTTATAACCGTGCTTTAGCACATTTCGAATCGGGAGATGTCGCGAGTGCCGTCAATGATTATAAGAAAGTTTTGGGTGCAGACCCCAACTATGACAAGGCTTTTACTGGCTTAGGGCTGGTTTATTTACAAGAAGAGGAATATGATTCGGCCATCTTGTATTTTAATAAAGCCATCACCTTAAATACGGATAGTCAGGTTAACTACTACAATCGAGGAATCGCACATCATGCCCTTGACGCATATGAGCAAGCGGAATCGGATTATTCTGCAGCTATTCGTTTGGATGAGTCAGCCATTGCACCTTACATTTCGCGGGCGGATTTGTACCATGAAATGGGAAACTATGACTTAAGTATTGTCGATTATACGGAAGCGATATTTTTGTCTGCTGAATCACCAATTTTGTACTACAACAGGGGTATTTCATACTACGATTTCAAGTCCTTTGAAAAAGCCATCGGTGATTTCTTGGAGGTCCTACGATTGGATAGTTCACACATTGATGCCAGGTGGTACCTCGCATTGTCCTATAAGGCCTTGGGCAATGAAGCGGAAGCTATTAGATACTATGATGAGGTAGAATCTTTAAATCCAGAGTATGCCTATCTTTGGGCTATTGACAAAAACCAATTGCGTTTGAAGCAGTTCATTCGAGAAAATTGGATATTCGCTATTGGCTTTATCGTGTTACTACTTGTTAGTTTATTTTTTGTGCGAAAGCTAGTAAAAAACTCGAATACGACAGAAATAGACTAGCACTTGACAGAATTAAACGGCAAAACTTTCCCCACAGGAACAGGTCCTGCTCGCATTGGGATTCACAAAGTGAAATCCTTTACCATTGAGACCATCTGAAAAATCGAGTGTGGTATTTGCGATATACAGAAAACTCTTTAAATCAGTAACTAGTTTGATTCCTTTGTCTTCAAACTCCTGATCATCCGGTTTTAACTGAGTATCAAAATCCATTTTATAGCTCAATCCAGAACAACCACCTCCTGAAACCGTTACGCGTACGAAGGTGGCTGAGGGGTCTGCTTCATTTTGAACAAGCTCTATAATCTTATTTTTCGCTGAATCGGATACAAACAACATGGTGTTTAGCCTTTAGTGTAAAGTTAAACAAATGCTTTGTAAATTTGGTTTCCTAAGATTTAGCCATGAAAAAAATTGAACATATTGGAATAGCGGTAAAGGATTTAGAAGCTTCAAATGAATTGTATACCAAACTGTTTGGTGTTGGCCCGTACAAGGAGGAGGCCGTTGAAAGCGAGTTTGTGAAGACTTCATTTTTTCGTGCTGGGCCGAATAAAATAGAATTATTACAAGCCACAGACGAGCGAAGTGCTATACACGCGTACATCGACAAAAAAGGCGAAGGGATTCACCATATTGCCTTTGCTGTAGAGGATATTGAAGCGGAAACAGCACGCTTAAAAGGTGAAGGATTTCAAGCCTTATTAGAGAAACCGAAGAAAGGTGCGGATAATAAACTGGTGATGTTTTTTCATCCAAAAACAACAGGCGGCGTCCTCATCGAGCTTTGTCAGGATATTCCAAGCTGAGCGCTTGTTTAAGTAAAAAAATGAATAACACTCAGAACGGCAAGCACTAAATTGAATGTCATCATCGTATAATTCAACCATCGCGGCTTCAGGCTTTCGGAGAATCCGCTTAACAAACCGATAAATCCAACTGCAGGAACCATTATGCAGGCCCATTTAACCCAGGACTGGTCTTTGTCCAAGGCAAAAGCGAGAAAGAGGAAGACTACACCAAAGAGTAAAGTCGGCCTATTGTGTTCTTTCATCCCGTATTGGTATACTTGAACTAGATGCAGCATGGTGTTTGCTAAAAATAGAAAGAATAAAAAATCACCCATTTCCATTTGTTCTTATTAAGCACGTTCGGCTAAATCCAGCCATTCCATGGTTTTATCGTCAATCAAAACCTCGATTTCCTTTAATTCTTTGTTCAATTGGTTGAGTTCTTCGAAATCATTAACCACCACTGCCATACGCTCGTGTAATGTTACTTTCTTCGCTTCAAGTTTTTCAATTTCCTTTTCCAAACGATTATACTGCTTCCTTTCCTCATAGCTCAGTTTGTTATCGTCAGATTGCGTGTTATTTTGGTCTTTGACTACTTTACTTGCTTTCTCAACACTTTTCTCATAGGCTGTTTCTTCTTGCTTCTCTCTATAAAAAGAGTAACTACCCGGAAAATCGGCTATAGCTCCATTTTCCTCAAACACAAAAACGTGGTCCACCAGCTTGTCCATGAAATATCGGTCGTGTGAAACAATAAGCAGACAGCCAGGAAAATCTAAAAGAAAATCTTCGAGCACATTTAATGTCATTAGATCCAAATCGTTAGTAGGCTCATCGAGGATGAGGAAATTTGGATTTTGAATGAGCACAGTTAAAAGATATAATCTTCGCTTTTCTCCACCGCTTAGTCGATCAACATGCACGTAATGCATATAACTTGGAAACAAGAAGCGCTCAAGCAGCTGGCTAGCAGTGATCTTACTCCCCCCTTTCAAAGGAATGTATTCGCCAAATTCACGAACCACATCTATGACTTTCATTCCTTCCTTAAGTGCCATGCCATCTTGACTGTAAATGCCAAACTTGATAGTTTCGCCAATAACTACTTTACCTTTATCCGGTTCGATTTTTCCGGTCAGTACCTTTAAGAATGTCGACTTCCCAGAGCCGTTAACCCCGATAATTCCCACTTTATCAAAACGCTTAAACTTGTATTCAACATCCTTGAATAAGACTTTATCACCAAATGATTTTGATATCTTATGTAATTCTAAAATCTTACTACCCAATCGTTCTGGATTGATTTGTAATTCGACCTCTTCTTTGTCGATACGCTTACTTGCCTGCTTTTTGAGCTCGTAAAACGATTCAATTCGTGCCTTAGATTTAGTACCTCGTGCCTTTGGCATTCTTCGCATCCATTCAAGCTCCGTACGCATGAGGTTTTTAGCCTTAGCCACGTTGGCAGCTTCATTGATTTCTCGCGCTTCTTTTTTCTCTAAATAATCAGAATAATTTCCACTGTAGTTGTAGAGTTTTCCGTTTTCAATTTCAATGATTCGGGTACAAACTCTCTCGAGAAAATAACGATCATGGGTGATAAGGAATAAGGTTATCTTGCTTTGAATCAACCACTCTTCTAACCACTCTATCATTTCTAAATCGAGGTGGTTAGTAGGCTCATCGAGGATAAGAAAGTCTGGTTCATTAACTAGCACCTTGGCTAATGCCACACGTTTTTTTTCACCGCCTGAAAGGTGCGCAGCATTTTGGTTAAAATCTTTAATGTCCAATTTGAAAAGCAACTGCTTTACGCGCGTTTCATAGTCCCAAGCATGTGCCGCATCCATTTGGGCGATTGCTCGGGTCATAGCCTCCTCTTCCCCGGGATGTGACAAAGCTTTTTCGTAATTAATAATGGCTTTACTAGCTAGGTTGTCTGTGAAGAGTACATTCTCTAAAATGCTCATACTACTATCAATTGCAGGTTCTTGAAGTAGGTATTCTACTCGAATATCTCGAGCAAAATGAATGCTTCCACTATCTTGTTTTTCTATGCCTGCTAATGCACGTACCAAAGAAGATTTGCCTGTTCCATTAGCTGCTACTAAGGCAACTTTATCCCCTTTGTTGACAAGGAAAGAAATGTTTTCAAAGAGTAGTTTTTCACCGTAGCGCTTGGATACACTATCGACTTGGAGATATTGCATGGATTTATATGAAGTTGAAAGCGGAGTAAAGGTAAGAAGAGATATTAGATGTCAGCCGACAGATACTAGATAAAATTCGAAAACCCCAATGCGAAGCACGTAAGCTTTTAACCTTGAACTATTCTCTCATTCAAAATTCAGGCAATCAAAATTCAAGAATGAGCCGTCAGATATCAGAAGTCAGACAATCTGGAGTACTGAGTGCTTAGTGACAAGTACTTAGTACCAAGCTATTCATAATTGTTAATTCTTAATTGAATAAGCCGTATTTAACGATACAATATATCGCCCTTACTCCATCTTTCCAGCCTATTTTTTTTCCTTCCTCATAGGTGCGGCCGTAGTAACTGATGCCCACCTCATAAATGCGAATATTTTTAATCTTGGCAACTTTGGAAGTGACTTCTGGTTCGAAGCCAAAGCGTTTTTCTTTGAGCTGGAGACTTTTAATGATGTCTGTTCTGAACAACTTATAGCATGTTTCCATATCTGTAAGGTTCAGATTGGTGAACATATTGCTTAAGAAAGTTAAAAATTGGTTGCCAATTGAATGCCAGAAGAATAAGATGCGGTGTGGTTTTCCGCCCATGAATCGGCTACCAAATACGACATCTGCATGACCTTCCAACATGGGTTGCAAAAGGATGTTGTATTCCTTTGGATCGTACTCCAAGTCGGCATCTTGAATAATAAGGTAATCGCCAGTGGCTGCTTCAATTCCCGTATGAAGCGCAGCACCTTTGCCCTTATTTTGTGCATGGGATAAATAGATGAAGTGATCATTTGGATGGGTAGCTATATAATTTTTTATCGCCTGTTCGGTTCCATCCGTAGAACAATCGTTGACTAGAATGATTTCTTTATCCAGTTTGTCTAGAAGCTCAACATCAAGGACTTTGTTGAGTATTAAATGGATGGTTTGTTCTTCGTTGTATGTGGGTATTAATATGGAGAGCTTCTGTCCCATCATTAAACGGTCAAGTCGATTTCGTTACCTAGTAGGTTTTCGAATTTGTAATCAGTTAGCGCCAAATTTTCATCTGATCTAACTTTAATCCATTGCTTGTATTCCCACCACCATTGAAATTGCTGGGATGGAAAGCCTTTTTTAATAAACGCTTCAATAAACGGATGCACAATAAGTGTGAATTTTAGTTCATTATTGGCTAAATAATCCACTTGGTTGTTTATTTGATCCATTAACAACAAACTAGATTCAATTTTGCCTGTTCCTCCGCAGGTTGGGCAGTTTTCTTTGGTGCTGATTTCAACTTGCGGCCGTACACGCTGACGAGTTATTTGCATCAGGTTAAACTTAGAAAGAGGCAAAACATTCGTGGTAGCCTTGTCTATTTTCAGCAGCTCCTTCATTTTGTCGTAAACTTGCTTGCGGTTTTCTGCTTTCTTCATGTCGATAAAATCGACAACTACAATGCCTCCGATATCTCTTAAGCGCAACTGACGGGCAAGTTCTTCCGCGGCCAGCATATTCACAGATGTAGCATTGCTTTCTTGGTCGCCTTTTAAACCTACTTTGTGTCCACTATTGACATCCACTACATGCAAGGCTTCGGTATGTTCAATAACCAGGTAAGGGCCTTTACCAAAATTAACGGTATTTCCAAAGCTGGATTTGATTTGACGCGTGACGTCGAAGTGGTCAAATATTGGATTTTTACCTTTATAAATGTTGACAATGTCTTTTTGGTCGGGCGCAACGCTTTCTATGTATGCTTCCAATTCACCCGCAAGAACCGCGTCAGATGTATGAATAGCTTTAAACTTATCGCTCATTAAATCGCGTATAAGGACCGAAGATTTATCTATCTCCGTTAGTACTTTTTGACGATAAGTAGCACTCTTTAAGTTGCTCAACATCAACTCCCATTTCTGGATGAGGTTGGTTAAGTCTTTGTGCAATTCGGCAGCGCCTTTGCCCTGAGCAAAGGTTCGGATAATCACCCCAAAATTCTTTGGGGTAAGACTTTTGAGTAAGCGTTTTAATCTATCGCGCTCTTCGTCAGACTTGATTTTCTTTGAAACACCTACCGTTTGAACGAAAGGAGTTAGAATTAAGTACCTTCCGGCGATTGAGATATCCGTTGTTAATCGTGGTCCTTTACTGCTGATAGGCTCTTTAAAAACCTGAACAGGAATTAGGGTTTTTGCACTAAGTACTTCATTGATTTTTCCACCCTTGTCTATAGGCGTCTGATATTTGACTTGATTAATGTGGTTAACATTACCAGCCAGAACGCCTTTAAAGAATGTTTGAAAAGTTTTGAAGCCAGGTCCTAGGTCGGTGTAATGCAAAAAAGCATCCTTTTCGTAGCCAATGTCCACGAAGGCTGCATTCATGCCAGGCATTACTTTTCGCACCCTTCCCAAAAAAACATCCCCCACTTTAAAAGGGTGGTCGTCTTTATCTAGATGTAACTCTACAAGTTTTTTGTTTTCGAGAAGTGCTATTTCATTGCCCTTGGCTGTACTTCTTATGATAAGTTCTTTTTCCAAAGACTAAGTTATTTTAACGACTAAAAACCACCCGAATCGAGTGGTTTTAGCGATATAGTTTAAAAGTATGAAAGCAAGAGGCAGGAATCTACTTCTTGTTCTTATGACGATTCTTTCTTAGTCTCTTCTTACGCTTGTGCGTAGCAATCTTATGTCTTTTACGTTTTTTACCACTTGGCATAATTCAAGTTTTTTTATTGTTAACTACAATTTATCTTCAAAGTAATTGCTGCAAGTAGGCATCAATTTCTTTTTTCAAGTCTTCGTTTTCCACTAAATCCTTACACAAGTTAAGTGCTTCAATGGCTTTGTCCGTGTTTCCCAAATTACTGTATGCTTCAGCCGAAAGGAATAAAGCTTCGGTGTTTTGGGGCTGCAAAGATAGTACTTTTTCTAATCTAATAATAGCTTTATCGTATTGGCCTGAAATAATGCCAAATTTCCCAAGAGCCAAATTGCCATTGATATGCATGCTATCCTTTTCGATAACCCCTAAAAGTAAACTAATTCCCTGCATCGGTTGTGGGCTGCGGTCTACTATAGCGCTTCCTAATTTGACTTGTAGGTCGAGGTTGTTACTGTCCAAATCGATGGCTTTCTGGTATGAACTTAGGGCTTCTTGGTAGAGAACTTCGTTAAAATCGTTATCGTATGCTTCGTTGTTACTCACGCTTAGTTGTCGATCTCCTGCTAATTCCCAGTTTGCTCGACTAGGGGATAGCTCTGCTTTTAAGCTATGCATATAAGCAGCAAAATTGTACTGCTGTACATCCTCGTAGAAGCGAATAAGTTCATCTACTGCGACAGTGTCCTGTTCCTCTACACGCTGATATAGCGCAGAAGCCAATTCGCGTTTTGATTGATCCAGGCTATTTAAAAAGGATTGAATATACTCGTTCCCTGCTTGAACTATTGCTGTTGTATTTTCGGCAACTTTTGTTGTTTTGGCTTGTTTTATGTCGGTGAATAGGTAAATACCTATGAGAGCGATCGCGGCAATTGCGACAGCGGCAAGAGGGCCTTTCTGCATGTTTTATTTAGATTAAACTTTGTTTCCTTTTTTAACCGACTCTACAAAAACCTTTGCAGGTTTAAAGGCGGGGATGTTGTGCGCAGGAATAACGATAGCTGTATTTTTCTTGATATTTCTACCTATTTTTTCTGCACGTGTTTTGATAATAAAACTACCAAATCCGCGCAAATATACGTTTTCTCCTTCTCGCAAAGAATCTTTAATTTCTTTAAGCATACTTTCGATAATTACCAGTGTGTCTACCTTCGGTACGCCAGTTTTATCAGATATTTTGTTAACTAAATCAGCTTTTCTCATGAGGTTTAATTTTAGTATTAGTCTTTAGTTTAGATGAAAATAACAAAAAAAATATAAAGACAGCTGTAAAAGGCGCTAAATTAGCACTTTGATGTAAAATGACATTAACAAAATCACGGTTTCAAAACATCTTGTTCGATTGGAATGATCGGGAAAATCATCGGCAGATGCCATGGAAGGGAGAAAAAGATCCTTATCGCATCTGGTTGTCGGAAATCATTCTTCAACAGACTCGGGTACAACAGGGTTTAGGATATTACGAGCGATTTATTTCGGCTTATCCAAGCGTACATGATCTCGCCCAGGCAAGCGAAGATGAGGTCCTCAAATTATGGCAAGGATTAGGTTATTATTCCCGAGCCAGAAATTTACATTTTACGGCAAAGGATATTGTACAAAATTATGAAGGAAAATTTCCGCAATCATACGCAAAGCTTTTGAAGCTTAAGGGTGTCGGAAAGTATACAGCCGCCGCAATAGCATCCTTTGCTTTTGATGAGGCGGTTGCCGCAGTTGATGGAAATGTGATTCGCGTTTTATCTAGGATTTATCAAATTCAAGAACCCTTTGACACAGCTGATGGTCGCAAGCAATTCGACGTTTTGGCGAATGAGTTAACGCCGAAAAATTGGCCTGGTATATTCAATCAGGCGATGATGGATTTCGGTGCAACAGTTTGTACGCCGAAAAAGCCTTTATGCGAGCTTTGTCCCTTTCAAAAGGATTGCGAGGCTTTTAAAAATAATGCAACCAATGACTTGCCTGTTCGTAAAAATAGGGTGCAATCAAAATCGCGCTTTTTCTTTGCCTTCCATATTGAAAAGAATGGATCAATAGCAATTGAGCAACGCAAAGGGAAAGATATCTGGCAAGGACTTTATCAATTGCCCTGGCAGGAGGTGAAGGGTTTTGATGGAAACATGGAAAAGCAAATTGATGAAGTGGCACATGGCTACTTTCAATCAGAAGACCTTAACTTTTATTCTTTTACAGAGGTTTTTAAGCAGCAGTTGAGTCACCAGAAAATTCATGTTGTTTTTGTTGAAATCGATGCGAAAAACATAACAGACACCCAGCTAAACTTTATTGCTACTCGAAATTTATCTACCTTTGCGTTTCCAAAAATTTTTATTTTGTATTTACAGGGTAAAAAGCTAATTTTAGAATAAGATATTTTTGAATTATGATAAACAAAGTTACCCTTGTTGGTAGACTAGGAAAGGACCCTGAGGTTAGACACTTCGACAACAATTCTTCGGTATGCAATTTTACCTTAGCGACTAGTGAGTCATACACTGATAGGGAAGGCAAGCGGATTGAACAAACGGAATGGCACAACCTGGCCATATGGCGAAAAGGACTCGTGGATGTAGCAGAAAAGTATTTGCAAAAAGGTCACTTAGTTTATGTAGAAGGAAAGCTTCGCACGAGAAGCTGGGATGACCAAAGTGGAAATAAACGATATACTACCGAAGTGGTTGTTGACTCATTTAAAATGCTGGAGAAAAGAGACTCTAGTGGTGGAGATGATTCATCACCCTATGAGTCGAATAATGCCGCGCCATCGAATTCGGCATCTAATGCAGGTACGTCAGCAAATACTTCACCCAGTGACGACATAGCGGATGATTTACCATTTTAATTTTTCTAACGAAAACCTTGTTTGTGGAAAGTGATATACCTCCCTCGGAACCAATCAATTTTTTCATTTGGCTGAGCGTTCTACTTGTTGAATCTGCCAGTTTCTACATTTTACCAATTTTTCTAATCTTGTTGTTGCTTTTAGTGGCTTCTGCACTTATTTCAGGATCTGAAGTAGCCTTCTTTTCGCTTTCCCCTGCCCAGTTGGATGAGTTGAGAGACAGCGAAGACAAGAGTGAGCTGCGCGTTAAAAAATTGCTTGAAAGACCAAGATTGCTGCTGGCAACGATACTTATTTCAAACAACTTTGTCAATGTATCCATTATTATCTTATTCAATTTTTTAATGAATGAATTGTTGCCATATAGCCTTGAGATTATTGCATTGGTGAACGCAGCATTATTAACCCCGATATTAGTTTTTTTCGGCGAGGTTTCGCCGAAAGTATTTGCTACGCAAAACAATTTATTTTTGGCTAAAACCACGGCGAGGTTTTTCACCGTTCTTCGCGGTTTAACCTACCCTTTGGGATGGTTGCTGGTAAAATCAGGCTTGCTTATGGAAAAGCGTTTTGAGCGATTTAATCACGAGATAGATTTGGAAGAAATTGAAAAAGCGATTGATTTAAGTACAAGCGATGGTACTTCCCAGGAGGATGTTGAAATGTTGAAAGGCATTGTGCACTTTGGGAATACCACAGTGAAGCAAATAATGGTACCACGCATCGATATCGTAGCAGTTAAGTTGAGCTATAGTTTTAAAGAAATTTTGGATTTGGTTCGCGATTCAGGCTATTCAAGAATGCCCGTTTATGAGGAGAATATCGATAAAATTGAAGGAGTCTTGTACCTCAAAGATTTGATTGAACATGTCGACAAGGGCGAAGATTTTGCTTGGCAAACATTGGTTCGTGAGCCATTCTTTGTTCCTGAAGCGAAGAAAATAGATGACCTACTTCGTGAAATTCAAGAAAACAGAAAGCATCAAGCTATAGTGGTAGATGAATATGGTGGAACGAAAGGCTTGGTTACGCTAGAAGATATTTTGGAGGAAGTTTTGGGTGAAATTCGTGATGAGTTTGATGAAGATTTTGAACAATCCTACAAGAAGATTAATAAGAATAGTTTTGTTTTTGATTCAAAGATAACACTGCTAGATATGTGTGATGTCCTTGAGATAGAAGAAGAAGAGTTTGAAGAGTTTGCAACTGAAATAGGCACCTTGGCGGGTTTAGTTTTAGAATTGTCTGGCGAACTACCCAAAAAAGGAGCAGAGTTTACATACAAAAACTACGCATTCACCGTTCTTAGTATGGAAAAGAATAGAGTGGGTAGAGTTAAATTAATTGTTCGAAATGGCTAGAAATAGTTTGCTTGTTTTCTTGCTAGTTGTCCTTGTCGGATGTTCAGGAACACAGAACTATGTGCCTAAGCCGGTAGCTTATCCTAGAATCAGTTTGCCGGAATTTACCAATTACAGCCGCTTCGAAACTACTTGCCCATACACTTTCGAATATCCTAACTACACCTGGATTAAACAGGATACATTTTTCTTTGATGAAGTGATGTTATCCGATTGCTGGGTGGATATGATTTATCCAGACTTGAATGCGAAAGTTCATTTTTCGTACAAAGAGATAGGTAGAGATATTAGTTTGGAAAAGGTGATGGAAGATTCTTACGAACTAGCATACACACACACCAAGAAAGCTGATTTTATCGATGAGTATGAAATCAATAATCCGAATGGAGTTCAAGGTTTGATGAGTAATATAGGGGGTGATGCAGCAAACAACCTACAGTTTTATTTAACTGATTATGAGAAGCATTACCTGCGCGGTGCCGTTTATTTTGCCAGCCATCCCAATCAGGATAGTATAAAGCCCGCCTTGGATTTTGTCAAAAAGGATGTGATGCATCTGTTTGAAACCTTCAACTGGAAATAAGTTTTTAACGAAATTCAAAAACACGATGATAGCATTAATTACTGGAGCGACTGCAGGCATAGGCATGGCTTGTGCGAAGAAATTTGCCGCTAAAAATTATAATTTAATTCTTACAGGACGAAGGAAAGAACGTTTGGAAGAACTAAAAAAGGAACTCGAGAATAATTATGCTATCGGTGTAGTTACACTGAGTTTTGATATCCAAAATAAAGAAGAGGTTCAGGTGGCTCTGGATAGTTTGGACAATGCCTGGAATCGAATTGATGTCTTGGTAAATAATGCGGGATTAGCTCTTGGAAAAGAAGGGTTTCAAGATGCGAATTTGGAAGATTTCGAAGTGATGTTAGACACCAATGTGAAAGGCTTACTTTACGTGGCAAAATGGGTGGTGAATGGCATGAAAGAAAGAAAGGCAGGCCATGTCATTAACTTGAGTAGTACAGCGGCTAAGGAAGTTTATCCTGGTGGTCATGTGTATTGCGCAAGCAAGCATGCAGTCGATGCCATCACTAAAGGGATGCGCATCGATTTATTACCCTTTAATATTAAAGTTAGCAGTGTTTCCCCGGGAATGGTAGATACCGAGTTTTCGAAAGTTCGTTTTGGTGGCGATCAAGCGAAAGCGGATGCGGTATATCAAGGTTTTACACCATTGTATGCGGAAGATGTAGCGGATGCAATCTATTACCTGGCGAGTTTGCCAAAACATGTAAATGTGAATGATTTGGTGATGACCTGCACTGCCCAAGCAAATTCTTATATTACTTTCAAGGAGTAATTGCTTATTGGACAAATAACTAAACCTTTGTCAGCCAAAAGTTATTCATACCTATACCCATTTTAATTTGTAGGAAATTTTCTTGAATAAGTTCAAGCATAGCTAAAAAGGTAAAAACGGCATGCACGCGGTTATCTAGCTGAATAAATATATCCTCAAAAGCTACTTTGTCTTTTTTCTGTACCGATGTAAGAAGGTAAGATTTCTGGTCTTTAATGGTAAAGTGATACTTTACTACCGTATGCACAGGGCGGTTTTCCCTTTCTTCCATTTTTGCCATTACTCGTTTAAAGGCTTTCATTAGCTGGTATAGTTCGAGATTTTCTAACTCGGCTTCAGTGGAATATAACTCTGCAATTTTGCGAACTTCTGTCTGCGTATTTCCTCGCTTGTTTTTTAATAAGCGATCGGCTTCTAATTCACGAAGGGCATCAGTTACTTCTTTAAATTTTTTATACTCGATTAAGCGCTGAACAAGCTCTTCTCTTGGGTCAATTTCATTACCTTCTTCATCTAATTCTTTACGCGGGAGCAAGGTCTTTGCTTTTATCCGCATGAGGGTAGCAGCTACCAATATAAATTCACTGGCGACCTCAATATTTAGTTCATCTAGCTGATGTGTGTACCTTAAAAACTCATCTGTTATTTGCGCTATAGGAATATCATAGATATCTAATTCATCTCTTTCAATGAAGAAGAGCAATAAATCAAATGGTCCTTCAAATTGAGGTAACTTGATTTTGTATATGTCGTCTTGCATCGACGATTTATTGCTTTGTGCTGAAGACATCGCTTGCGAAATTACGCATAATTTCGAATCAACTTAATCTTTAATGGCTTGAAATCAAGTGTATAAGACCATCAGGGTATTCCGTATCATTCATCATTAATCCGCTTATTTAGTCGTTCAACTTGGGTGAAATTGCTATTTTCGCTGCTTATTTCATTAGAATATGATAGCATACCTTAAAGGGAAATTAGCACATAAGACACCAACATTTGTATTTGTAGAAACGCAAGGCATTGGATATCAGGTTTTTGTGAGCTTACAGACATTTGAAAAAATCAAGGATGCTAAAGAGTGTGTGCTGTTTACTCGGATGGTTGTTAAAAATGAAAACCAAAATGTGTCGGCTTTTGTTCTTTACGGTTTTTACGAGGAAACAGAAAGGGATTTATTCGATAAGCTTTTGTCGGTTTCTGGTGTAGGTTCGGCAACGGCTATAATGATGCTATCGACCTATAAAACCTCCGAGATTGTTCAGGCGATTTTAAACAAGGATGTTGGGTTAATCAAAAGCGTGAAAGGTATCGGTCCAAAATCAGCGGAGCGAATAATCTTAGAGTTAAAAGATAAATTGGACAAACTGCCACAATTTGAGGAACAAATAGGCGTTATGGACAATACCCTTCGGGATGAAGCACTAACTGCTTTAGTTTCCTTGGGCTTTAATAAAAATACATGTGTGAAAGTAATAAACAAGGTTTTGTCATCCGATTCATCTATTTCAACCGTAGAACAATTGATTAAGCAAAGTTTAAAACAACTTTGATTTTTTGTGAGAGTGCTTAACCCAAAATATTTATCCCTAATTTTTATTCTTTTGGTTTCTGTGATAAAGGCACAGGATTCAACGAGTATAGATTTGCCGTATCCATTATACGATCGTGAAGGCGATTTTTTAACTGATCCGAGTAATAATCCTTTTGATTTTGACGATCCAGATGTTATTGAGCAGAATATTGAGTATGACGCGGAAACTGATCGTTATATCATTACGGAAACCTTAAACGGGGTAAACATCAAGCCACCCACGTATATGACTTTTGATGAGTATTTGGAGTTTACCTTGCGCGAGGAAAATGAAAAATACTGGAAATCACGCTCGAGTACGGAGCAGCAGCTGAAAGACAAGAATGTAAAATTGCCTTTCGACCCTGAGTTTAACCCGAAAAAAGCAGGTGGAATCTTTAGAGGTCTAACAATTGATATTCGTCCACAGGGAAATGTTGAGGTTACCCTTGGAGGTAATGTACAGAAATACGACAATCCGAATTTGCCTCAGCGCGCCCGAACACAAGGTGGATTTGATTTCGACATGAATATCAATATGAACGTGACGGGTAAGATTGGCGACGCTTTAGCACTTACCCTTAAATACAACAATCAAACAGGTTTCTCTTTTGACAACCAGTTCAAGTTACAATATGCTGGCGATGAAGATGACATCATCCAATTGGTTGAAGCGGGTAACGTTAGCTTTCCGCTCCAAACGCAGTTAATTACCGGGGCGCAAAGTCTGCGAGGTATTAAAACGCAAATGCGTTTTGGTAAGTTGACTATGACCAATGTAGTGGCTGAGCAACAATCACAAAAGCAGTCGGTGATTTTGGAGGATGGTGCCCAAACACAAACTTTCGAAATTAAAGCCGATCAGTACGAGGCAGATAAGCACTTCTTTCTTACACAGTTTTTTAAGGAAAGCTACGATCAATCCTTGGCTAATCTTCCGAATATTGTTTCTCTTTATAATATTGAAGAAATTGAGGTTTGGGTTACAAACCGAACGGGGCAAACGAATAACGTCCGAGATGTTGTTGCCTTTTTGGATCTTGGAGAAAAAGATCCCTTTAATCCAGGTGTAAATCCTTTGGCTGGAGAGAATTTTCCAGATAATCGGGTAAATGATTTATATACTCGATTGACTCAAGATCCTAATTTGCGATTAAGTAACAATGTGGTGGGCGCGCTGAATGGCCCGAATTTTAATTTTGAAGCTATTCAAGATTATGAGAAAACATTTGCTCGATTACTCTCTCCATCGGAGTATATATTGAACAGGGAATTGGGGTATATTTCTCTTCAGACTGCCTTGCAACCCAACCAAGTCTTGGGGGTAGCATTTAAATACACCTACAATGGCCAGGTGTATCAAGTGGGAGAACTTTCAAGAAATGTTCCGCCAGATTCTTCTTCTGTTACAAAAACGCTCTTTGTTAAAATGCTTAGAAGCTCCGCGATTCGTCCGGATTTACCTACCTGGGATTTGATGATGAAAAACATCTATTCTTTAGGTGCTTATCAGATTAGTCCGAATGATTTTCGCTTAGATATCTTTTACCTGGATCCGGGAGGGGGGCAAAAAAGATTCATTCCTAAAGGAAATTTGAGCGAAGAGCAGTTGATTCGTGTACTTAATTTAGATCGATTAAATAACCAAGGTGATCCGCAGCCCGATGGCTTGTTCGACTTCGTGCCTAATCTTACTATTGTTCCGCAGAATGGTCGACTTATCTTTCCTGTTGTCGAACCTTTTGGTGATCACCTAGAGCAAAAATTAATCGATGCGGGAAATCCTGAATTGGTGGATAATTATGTCTTCTCGGAACTATATGATTCTACCCTTTTTCTTGCCCAACAGTTTCCTGAAAAAAACAGGTTTGTAATCAAAGGCCGCTATCAGGGTAGTGGGGGAAATAGAATTCAATTGGGTGCTTTTCAATTGCCTGAAGGTTCTGTAACCGTCTCTTTGGGCGGAATAATGCTAACCGAAGGGCAGGATTACAATGTGGATTACAATCTTGGGGTGGTTACCATTATTAATGAAAGCTTGCTCTCTTCTGGTCAACAAATAAAGGTGGATTATGAAAATAATGCCTTGTTTGGCTTCCAGCAGCGCTCGCTTATGGCCTCTCGACTCGATTACCGAATAAATGAAAATGTATTTATCGGTGGTACGATTATGAAAATGAAAGAACGTCCATTCTCTCAAAAGGTGAATTTGGGTAACGACCCAATCAACAACACCATCATGGGATTGGATTTTAGAATGAACACTGACTTACCTTTCCTTACTAAAGTTTTAGATAAGCTACCGATCTACAGTACAAATGAAATGTCGAATATCTCATTCCAGGGTGAGGTTGCTCATATCCGTCCGGGCCACAACCGATTTGTGGAGCAAGGTAATGAACCTGTGGTTTACATTGATGATTTTGAAGGTTCGAGTAGTGCCTATGACTTGAAGGGTAGTCCACAGACCTGGCGATTGTCATCTACACCGGAAGATGCGAGAGATAGGGCAGGCAATATTATGTTTCCAGAAGCCGATTTAAGCAATCAATTGGAATACGGATATAACCGTGCTAGACTTTCTTGGTACAACGTAGATCCCTCCTTCTTCCAACGAGGTAGCGGACCCGAAGAGGTTTTTGATAATAAACAAGTGCTAAGTAACCATTATGTGCGTCCTATTTTCCAGCAAGAACTTTTTCCAAATAAAGATGTAGCCATTCAACAGCAAATCTTCACTTTGGATTTGGCATATTATCCTGAGCAACGAGGGCCTTACAATTATGAGTTTGAAAACAGTGGCTCGGCGTTCAGTAGAGGGGTAAGAACAGATGGTCGCTTGATTGCTCCTGAAACACGCTGGGGTGGTATGATGCGTGGTATTGACAATAACAATTTCGAAATTGCCAATATCGAATACCTTGAGTTTTGGATGATGGATCCATTCATCTACAACGATAATAGTTCTGGAGGTCAGTTGTTTATCAACTTGGGAAACATCAGCGAGGATATCTTGAAAGATTCTAGAATGCAATATGAGCACGGACTCAGTGATGATCCTTCATTGATTGACAGTACGGCATGGGGTATCATTCCTAAGGCTCAACCCATCATCAATACTTTTGATAACGACCAAAATTTAAGAGCAATACAAGATGTGGGTTTCGATGGTTTGGATGATGCAGGAGAAAGCCTGCAGTTTGCAGATTTCCTGAATAATGTTCAGGTGGACCCTGCTGCCAAAGCCATTCTTGAATCTGACCCGTCAACAGACAATTTCTCTCACTATTTTGATCCGCAATACGATGGTCTATCGGATATTATCAGCCGATACCGTCAGTTTAATCATCCCAATGGAAACTCACCTATCCTAGATGGAAATACTTTCCTCGCGGGTTCAAATACGCCGGATCAGGAGGATTTGAATCGAGATAATTCCTTGAATGAAAATGAACAATACTTCCAGTATATCGTGGATTTGTTTCCAGGAATGAATGTCGATAATCACCCTTTTATTGTTTCTTCGAATACGGTTCCTGCTGACAACTATTTTGATGAACAGCAACCCGAATTTAACTGGTATCAGTTTAGAATCCCGATTTACGACTACGATGCTAAAATTGGAAATATTCAGGATTTTAGATCCATTCAATATATGCGTATGTTCCTTACTGGGTGGCAGGACAGTGTGAATATTCGATTTGGAACATTAGAGTTGATTCGAAATCAGTGGAGAACATACCAATATGAGCTAACGGATGCAACTGATAATTTACCTATCGATGAAGACGCTACTTTCTTTAATGTTACACAAGTAAATATAGAGGAAAACAGTGGAAAGGAACCTGTAAACTATATCCTGCCTCCAGGTATTTTGCGAGAGCAGGGTGTAGCAAATAATGCCAATCAGTTGGTAGCGCAAAATGAGCAGTCCATAGCTTTAAATGTTTGTGGCTTGAAGGATGGTGATTCCCGCGCTGTTTTCAAAAATGTCAACTTGGATTTCAGAAACTATGATAAACTCGTTATGGATGTCCATGCGAATAGATTCCCAGGGGAAACCATACCACAAGATGGAGCGCTCACCGCATTTATTCGCTTAGGTATTGATTTTAGGGATAACTACTACCAGGTTGAAACGCCACTGGTATTTACACCGGATGGAGTCTATGGTGATAATGATGGCGACAGGGCGCTTGTATGGCCAGATGCCAACCGTTTTGAAGTTTCCTTACAAGACTTGATTGAAGCCAAAAAAGAACGTAATGCACAAGGCTGGCCGCTCACCGTACCATTCACTGCTACTACGTCAAGCGGTAAGTTAGTTACCATAAAAGGTGTTCCTGATTTAGGTGCAATACAAATTACGATGCTAGGTGTTCGAAATCCAGCACAGAATGACCCGAATAATCCGTTGATCGATGATAATGGCAGCGCTCAATGTGCTGAGCTTTGGTTTAATGAATTTCGATTGTCTGGATTTGATGAACGTCCCGCTTCTGCCGCTTTGGCCAGCATGTCTATCAAACTGGCCGATTTAGGCAACGTCAATTTGAGTACAAACATGCATGGTATTGGATTTGGTCAGGTGGATATGCAGGTTGATGAGCGTTTCCAAGATACCTATTATCAATATGACTTCAGCACCAATCTTCAACTTGGTAAGTTCTTGCCAGCTAAGGCAAATATTATGTTGCCTTTCTATGGTGGTATCTCCCAAACATTTAGTACGCCTGAATACGATCCATATCAATTAGATATCACATCGAAGGATCAGATAAAAGCCATTGAGACTTTCTCTCAAGATTCGGCAAATACCTATAAGCGGTCCATTCAAACTATCGTAACGCGTAAAGGATTTAATTTTACTAATGTCCGTAAGTTGCCTGGCGAAAATCAAAAACGACTTTTCTTCTTTAGCCCAGAAAATATTGGATTGAGTTATTCCTATAATGTAATTGAACGAAGTGATCCCTTTGTGGAAAGTGATCTCGAACGCACGCATATGGCTCGTTTAGATTATGCACACAGCTTGCAACCCAAGTATTTGTATCCATTCAAAAAGGTATTGAAAGGGAAGAGTAAGTACAACATGATTTTGAAGGAAATTAATTTTAACTTTCTCCCTTCTACTATTGCCTTTAACACACAAATGAATAGACAGTATGGCGAGCTCAATTTGCGTGCTTTGAATGGGGATGATTTTATATTGCCTACTACGTTTAACAAGTTTTTTACCTGGGATAGAAATTACAACTTCAGGTACAACCCGTTTAAATCCTTAAGTATAGATTACTCCGCGAATAATGCTGCCCGTATTGATGAACCTTTTGGGCGAATAGATACTGATGAAGAAAAGCAAGAAATTTGGAGTAATATCTCGCAAGGAGGAAGA
Organism: Verrucomicrobiota bacterium; assembly: GCA_017853115.1. Taxonomy (GTDB): domain Bacteria; phylum Bacteroidota; class Bacteroidia; order Chitinophagales; family UBA8649; genus JAFMKE01. The sequence goes on along the minus strand of JAFMKE010000002.1, from coordinate 10,691 downwards.
ACAACCTTGTTTAACCAAAGCTTGAATGTAAACTACACGCTACCGCTAAATAAATTGCCTTTACTGGATTTTACGAATACAACTGTTCGCTACGGTTCGGGCTATAATTGGATTGCTGCTCCACTTAGAGCAGATGCTGAGGGAAACTACATTCAAAACCCTTTGGGGAATACGATGGGTAACAACCAGCAGATTCGATTGAATACGGATTGGAACATGGATAAACTCTATAGTAAGGTGCCTTATCTGAAGAAGTTTACAGGCAATAATCCTACCGCTGGAAATAAAGAGGCGACACAAAAGAAACGCGAATCCATAAGTAAAGCGCGGGAGAAGATAGTTAGTGACATAGAAACTTTAAAGGAGAAAAAAGCGAAGGAAAAGGAAAAAAAGGCGGAGATAGATGAAAATGAGGATCTTACCGATGAAGAAAAGGCAGCAGCGAAGAAAGAGTCTAAGGTGAAAATTAAAGCCTTCAAGAAGCAAATTAAAAAACGCAAGAAAGATAAACGTTCGAAACAAGCACCAGCTAAATTTATAGAAAACCTGGGTATGCAACCCTTAGTTGCGCTTAAACGAGTTTCTGTGGCTTACACGGAGAATCGATCAACAACCTTGCCGGGATATATGCCAGATACAGATTTCTTTGGAACCGATCGCCAAAGTCAAAGTTCTCCAGGCTATGGATTTGTGTTTGGTGGTCAGCCAGGTTTCCAGTGGTTTAAAAATTATGATGCCTCCGAACGTGATGCATGGCTGGACAAGATGGCCGCTGATGGATATATTTCTAACGATTCATTGCAAAATCAGAAATTTACGCAGGTATATTCTCAAAACTTGGATATTCGGGCTACGCTCGAACCATTTAGGGACTTGCAGATTGATTTGAATTTGACTAAGACAAATACCGTGAATCATTCGCAGTTCTTTAAGCGTTTGGGCGAGAATGAGCCATTCGAGCATATTTTACCGCAGGATTTTGGTACATATTCGGTTTCGGCGATTACTTGGAAGACGATGTTTAAGAAATATGATGATAACTGGTTAAATGAAACCTATTCCGCCTTTACCGCAAATCGCCAGATAATATCTCAACGTTTGGCAGATGAAAATCCAAACAGTACGGGTGTATATGAAAATCCGAGCGATTCCATTAATCAGTATCCGGGATTTGCCGAAGGATATGGACCAACGTCACAGGATGTGTTGATTCCAGCGTTTTTAGCTGCCTACCAAGGGAAGGATGCTCGGCGAGTTAATCTCAATCCATTCAAGACGGCTCCTAAGCCGAATTGGCAGTTGTCGTATAACGGAATTACACGATTTAAATGGGCCCAAAAAATATTTTCAAATTTCAGTATTCGTCATGGGTATAACTCAACGATTCAAGTGGGAAGTTTCCAAACGAATTATGATTATACAGGAAATGGTGAGTTAAGTGAACCATCGACTATTGATAGCCTGAATGGCAATTTTTATACCTTGTATAACGTGCCTAATATTGTGATAAATGAACAGCTCAACCCTTTAATCGGTTTTGATATGACCTTCAAGAATGGTGTACAGGCAAGAATTGATTACAAAAAGTCCAGAACAGTAACCATGAACTTCACTGATTTCCAAATGCTGGAAAACAACTCATCCACAATTACCGCTGGTGTGGGATATCGAGTGAAAGGATTGAAGTTGCCATTTAAGGCGAAGGGCAAGAAGGTTATTTTACATAACGACCTAAACATGCGATTTGATTTCTCGTATCGAGATAATGTTATTGTCAATCATCAACTCGATCAAGGCGTATCTCGCCCAACGAGCGGATCTACCGTGATTACTGTTTCACCATCTATTGATTATGTGATTAATAAGCAATTGAATATTCGAATCTTTGTAGATCGAAACAAAACGATACCAAAAACAACGGCATCATTCCCGACCACTACGACACGAGCAGGTATTACGCTTCGTTTTAGTCTAGCGAATTTTTAAAAGAGTTGAACTAGGTAGGGGATAAATATAATACCTCCTAAAATGACCGCTAGTATCGCACAAATTAATACCGCAGCAGCAGCACAATCCTTAGCAGTTTTGGCCAAGGGATGAATCTCTTTTGTTGCGAGATCGGTTAGAGACTCTACTGCTGTGTTAAACAACTCTGCACTCATAACGAGACCGATGGCTATAGCGATAATTGCCCATTCGGTTGAGGTGATGTGAAAATAGAAACCAGCACCAACAACGAGCAAACCAACAAACGCGTGAAAGCGCATATTGACCTGGGTGCGAAATGCATAAGCGATGCCGTTAAAGGCATACACAAATCCTTTGAAAAACTTTTTCATAGGAATGATTTATTCAGACTTTTCTTTATTTGGTTTAGTATGGAGCTTTTTGTCCTCTACGTTTTCATTTAAAAACTTATTGAGTTTATCTAAGTCCATAGTCGACTGGATTTCACCAAAAGTATTGATTTTAAAATCCAATCCTTCGAGATCCTTATGGACCTCAGGTTTTCCTTTTATCGGTTTCTTTTTCGGCATGATTTAATCTTGAAGTTCCTTGGCTAAATTTAGCCCTTTTTCTAGTCGTTCCAAACAAGTAGATTTTCCGAGTACTTCCATTACGCTGAAAATAGGCGGTCCTTGCATGGTGCCAGTCATGCTGATTCGAAGAATGGGCAGCACCTGACCAAAGCCTAAACTATGGGTTTCCATAAAAGCCTTAACGGTTTCTTCAATTTTATTTGCTTGAAATGGCTCCAAGTTGTTAAAGTCTGCGATTAAACTTCGGAAAGCTTCACTATGCTCATTTTTCCATTTCTTTTTTAGGTTTTTTTCATCAAACTCCCGAATGTCTTCAAAGAAGTAATACGCTAGATCGGGAATCTCGTGAAGGAACGTTGCTCTTTCTTTGGTCAGTGAACAAATCGCTTCAAGTTTTTCATTTGTAGCTTGGTATCCTGTATCCGAAAACAACTCGTGAGTTAGTTCTACTAGTTCTGCATCGCTCTTGCTTTTGATGTATTGTTGATTAAACCACTTCGTTTTTTCAAAATCAAAGCGAGCACCAGACTTACCTACTCGTTCAATGGAGAAGGCCTCCACCAATTCATTCAAACTAAAAATCTCTTGTTCAGTTCCTGGGTTCCATCCCAAAAACGCAAGCATATTGATAAACGCCTCAGGCAAGAAGCCTCTTTCTTTATATCCCACACTTTCTTCGCCTGTGTTCGGGTCTGCCCAGTTAAGTGGGAAAACCGGAAAACCTAATCGGTCGCCATCACGTTTACTCAATTTTCCTTTACCATCCGGCTTTAGAATTAAGGGCAGGTGGGCAAATTGAGGCATGTCCCAGCCAAAACTTTTGTACAAAAGAACGTGTAGAGGAGTGGAAGGTAACCATTCCTCGCCACGAATTACATGCGTGATTTTCATCAGGTGGTCATCAACTACATTGGCTAGGTGATAGGTAGGCATTCCATCAGACTTAAGCAAGACTTTATCATCCAGTTGATTGGTTTGAAAACTAACGATACCTCGAATATCATCTTCAAACTTCACTTCTTCATTTCTTGGCATTTTGTAGCGAATAACCCATGGATCTCCAGCGGCTAAGCGGCGCTTTACTTCGTCTTCACTCAAATGCAGCGAATTCTTTAAGTATTGTCTCGTTATTGGATCATATTTTGGCGAAGGCTTCCCTTGATTTTTCATATTCTCTCGCCATTCATCCAATTCTTCTGGTGTATCAAATGCGTAATAGGCATCGCCTTTCTCGAGCAACATTTGGGCATATTCAGCATACATCTCTTTACGCTCACTTTGGCGATATGGACCAAAATCACCGCCGAAACCCACACCTTCATTTGGTTCTATCCCACACCATTTCAGCGTTTCAATGATATACTCCTCGGCACCTGGAACAAAGCGAGTTTGATCGGTATCCTCTACACGCAGTATGAAATCGCCATCATGTTTTTTGGCAAACAGATAGCAGTATAGTGCTGTTCGTACGCCCCCCATGTGCAATGGGCCCGTTGGACTTGGAGCAAATCGAGTTCTAATCTTTTTTGACATTTGAATATATTTACAATTTTATTCCAGGATAATTCGTTTGGAGAACTATCGGATGCAAATTTACTTAAATAAACACCCTCATCAAAGATGTACTTGCCCAAAACGCCAGAAATAGCGAAAAAGATATTTCCGAAGCTTACTTGGGATAATCATCAGTCGGACAATTCGGTATACTTAAGCTTCGATGATGGTCCAACCCCAGAGATTACGAATTGGGTACTCGATCAATTGGAGCGATATGATGCGAAAGCAACTTTCTTTTGTTTGGGTAAAAATGTTGTGTTATATCCTGAAATTTTTGAGCGTATCCTGAATAATGGACATGCGGTGGGCAACCATACCTACAACCACTTAAACTGCTGGCAAACCGACAGAAAACAGTATCTTTCTGATATTGAGAGTTGTTCTCGCGTTTTTCATAGTAAGTTTTTTCGTCCGCCTTACGGGAAATTAAAGCCAGGTGTTCGAAGTGCCATTCGCAAGGATTATGAAATTGTGATGTGGGATATTATGGCCTATGATTTTGATCAATCCGTGAGTCCGGAAGACTGTGCAAGAAATGTTATTGAACATGTTCAACCGGGTTCAATCATTGTTTTTCACGATAGCCTCAAAGCAGAAAAAAATTTGCGTAAAGCATTACCTGCAGTTTTGGAGGACTTCAAGAGACGGGGTTTACAGATGAAGGCTTTGTAGGTTTTATCCATTTTACTTAGCCTGTAGCGCTGCTACCTTAAAAGCTCGAAAGATTAAATCGTTTGGCAACTAACCTATCGTAATTATTCAGGACAACCATTGTTGCTGGCCAGACCAGCTTGTTCCGGACAGGCATCGTATTTGTCTGCGATACCATCTCCATCGGTATCTGGGCATCCTGCGAAACGCTTATCTCCCTTCAGGTCTGGACAAGAATCCTTGGAATCTTCTACTCCATCTCCATCACTATCCGCAACAGGGCAACCTTTGTTATCCAAAGATCCCATTTCTTTGGGGCAATTATCGCGGCTATCACCTAAACCATCGTTGTCGGTGTCTGGGCAACCAAAAAAATCAGCGGTACCCGCGGCAAACGGACATTCATCAATTAGGTCTGGAACACCATCCAAATCTGAGTCACTAAATTCCTCTTCCTTCTCATTTTCTTTCGATTTATTATTTGCCTTGCCGAAATTATAGACAAGAGAAACAGCATGCTGGGTGTAATCAAATGAATTATCTAAATTCAGCTTATAGCTTGATTGAACATTAATCGTCAGCCAATCAGCCGGACGAATACTTAAGCCCAATCCAAAAGGAATATAGGTATTAAAATCATAGTCAACCACACTATTAAATCCAAAACCTGTGTGGATGTATGGAGCAATAACAGCATCTTCTTTAAAGATGTAACCATTGTTAAACTTGTACTCAATACTTAAGCCCATATCATACAATTGACGCAATTGGTAAACATCCGGGACTACCTCTGGATAGGCGGTAATAGTTGGGAACCAGGCCTTGCCAAAAGTAAAGTCAGCCTTCAAATTGAAAGACTCATTCATGTATCTTCCAACAAAAATTCGACCTGCTCCTTTGTAGTTGTCAAAATCAAAATACGACTTAGTTAAGGGGCCAGAAAAATCAGTTGCGCTAATGCCGACACCAATAGCCCACTGGTGACGTTCATTTTGAGCGCTAACAGATAATCCTATAAATAATCCAAATAATAAGATGAATACTCTTTTCATTTTTTCGCTTTGTTTTCTAGTACTTAATATACGTCAAAATTAACACATTTATTCTGTTTGGCTGTGTCTGCAGTTATTTTAATTTCTGATTGGTTTTATGCCTGTCCTTATCCCGGCTGGTTTTCTTTTCAATGTTTTTAATCAGTGCTTCTTCTAAGTTTATTCCTGTTTGGTTGGCTAAACAACAGAGTACAAAAAGTATATCGGCCATTTCATCTGCAAGTCCTTCAGCTGATTCGCCCGTTTTAAATGATTGTTCCCCAAATTCTCTGGAGAAAATACGTGCTAACTCACCAACCTCTTCCATTAAAACGGCGAGATTGGTCATTTCATCAAAATAACGAACGCCATAGGTTTTAATCCATTTGTCAATGGTTTTTTGTGCTTCAAGTATCTCCATTTATCATAATTTCTCTGCAAATTAGTGAAATGAAAAGAAAGATCGGTTTCTTATCAGTGTTTATAATCTTAATGTTTTCCGCGGCCTACCTCGGCAGGTTCACCATTTTTGAAAAAATGGCTGAATATTTAATGGTCAACGATGATATCACTTATGTCGACTATGCTTTTGTGCTTTCTGGCAATGCGCTGGACCGAGGACAAAAGGCGGCCGAGTTGTATCACGAAGGTAAATTTGGAAAGGTTGTTTGCCTCGGCGCTAATCAGTCAAATGATCTGAAGACTTTGGGTATTGACACCTTGGAGAGTGAACTCACTCAAATTCAACTGTTAAAAGGAGGAGTTCCTTCAGGCGACATACTCTTATTCCCTGTAGGCACAAGTACTGCTGAAGAAGCGGACTTCGTTTTAGACTTTTGCTTGCAGAAAGGTATTCGGAAAATAGCTGTTGTTTCATCATCTTTTCACACCAAACGCGTGGAACAAGTATTTAAAAAACTATTTCAAGGCGAGGGGATAACAGTATCTGTAATTAGCGCGCCAAGTTCTATTTATGATGAATCCCGATGGTGGGAAAACGAATACGGTCTTATTGCCTTAAACAACGAGTACCTTAAGCAGCTCTATTATTTTTTCAAGTATTAGTAAGAAAACTGCACCTGAATAGGATAGTGGTCTGAGAGCACAACTTCATTCAACTCTTTGTACGCGTTAATCCTAAACATGGGATGAAATAGCGCAAAGTCGATGCGCAGAAAAGGACTTGGATTGACATAGGTTTTGCCAAAACCATTACCCTTCTCAATGAAGGCATCTTGCATGTTTTTGCTCAAAGTTTTGTAGGTGAATGAAACAGGGGTGTCATTGAAATCGCCACAGATGATGCTCGGGTATGGACTACTGTTTTTACTTTCTTGTACTTGCAAAACCTGTTCTGCTCGCTTCATGTAGCCGTTTTTCAACTTTTTTAGTATGCCCATGGCTGAATATCTCCCATCATTATCATCCAGACTCTCCAAATATGAATAATCCTCTTCAGACAGTTGATTGCTTTGAAAGTGTACATTGTATACCCTGATGGTCTGCACATCACTCACAGCTAAATCAACATAAATACAGGTGTTTAGTCTTGTTCCTTTGACAAAAGTCAACTTGCCTGTATCCACAATTTTGAACTTAGAGAAAATAACCATGCCCCAATGCCTGGTCCCGGATTTAGTAAAGGTTTTTGCAAAGTAATGATACTTATAATCCAGCTTTTTCTTGATATCCTCAAGATTGGTGAATGTCCCTATATCTTCAGTGTAAAATTCTTGCAAGCATAAAACATCTGGACGATTTTCTTCAAGCACCGCCATCATTTCGTTTCGCGTATTTTGATTTCCGCTCCAGTTATATAAGTCGAAATTTTTCACATTCCAACTTATTAAACTGATTTCCTCAGTTGCTTGGGACGGAAAACTTATTTGAAAAACAGTTAGGTTGCTTGACCAAGTAATGAGCAAAGCGCTCAAGGAGATTAAGCTGAACCATTTATTTTCGCTAAACAACCATAAAACAGCGAACAAAACACACAGCGCCAGGATTAAGGGAAAGCCTAGTCCGAAAAATGCAAACAACCAGAAATCTAAAGGATTAACATTTGCGCTGAAATGCACGAAAATGAGCCCTAAAGCTGCGAGAAGATTAGCTATTATCGCAATTTTTTTGAGCATCCTGTAAACTTTATTTTTTACTTGCTTTGAATAAGAAATCCTTTTCTTCTCGATTTAAGCTTTCATATCCATTGGCAGATATTTTATCCAAGATTGCATCAATTTTTTCTTGGCTGTCATCGGCATTGGTTTTAGCCTGTGGCTTGCGAGCAACTTTCTCTTTGTTGATGAAGCTTACTTTGGGCTGAGGTCGTTTGTTGAACAAAGCAAGGAGCTTATTCACTAATCCATTAAAGGGTTTGCTTACTGAAATTTGTCTGCTTTCCAAATAAATGAATATGAATCCCCAAAGCATTCCGCCAATATGAATAATTCCAGGTCCGGCTCCTTCAGCATTGCTTAAGCCAAGGATATTAAGTAAGGCAAATGCAAACATCAACCACTTCAGTTTCACATCGAACAAAAGAAAGAACTTCAGCGGAAAGTTGGGTTGGATGAGCGTAACTGCCGCCATTAAAGCCATGATAGAAGCTGAGGCACCAGCAATTGGGGTGTCTATCATGGGCACAAGCTTGAAATGATTAAAAAAGATGTAAAAGATTCCGCCAAACAAACCGCCTAAAATATAGAGAGGCAGTACTTGCTTAAATCCGCGAAGTGAAATGATCATTTTACCAAAAAAATAAAGCATAAATACATTGACCAGCAAATGGAGGAAGCTTACATGAAAAAACATGTAAGTCAATAGGGTGTATGGCTTGATTAATAAATCATTGAAACTGGCCGGTAGGAAAAACCAATTTTGAATAAACAAGCTTATAGGAGCTTCGCTTAGTCGAAGCATCCATTCAATAAATGCAATAAGTTGTAGGCCGAGGTAAATAGCGATATTAGCTAAAATCAACTGGATAACAATATCGCCAGATTTGATTTGCTGTAATAAGAAGCGACGTACTTGATCGGTGGAAATATTCATTTAGTAAAATGTCTTACTTGTCTTTTGCCAATATTTCACCAATAAGAAACCGACTAGTGCTCCAGTTACGTGAGCGAAATGGGCGATGTTATCTCCTTTAAAAGAAGTGAAACTAAGATATATTTCAATGCCCACATAGATTAAAACGAAATGCTTGGCTTTCAAGGCTATTGGAGGAAACAAAAGGCGAAGTTCTGTATTTGGGAAAAGCATAGCAAAAGCAGTTAACAGACCAAAAACGGCGCCAGAAGCACCTATCATTGGGATAAATTGTACAGGAAAGCCTGCCTTGTGCGGAAACATCGTACCGTATTGCATATAGTACTCAATCCCTCCGATGAGGTTGTACAGAACAGCTGCTACAACACCGGTTACGAAGTAAAAAATCATAAATCGCTTCGCTCCCCAGACCCGCTCTAAAACGGTGCCGAATAAATATAAGGCATACATGTTAAAGAAAATATGCATGAAGCTGCCATGCATGAAGAAATGTGTGATTAATTGCCAAGCTTGGAAAAAAGGAGCATCAAAATACCAGAGTGCAAGCACAGGAAAGAATTTGTATAAAGGTGATGCCGACATGCAAAACAAAACAAAAAATATCACATTGGCGATAATGAGGTGCTTCACAATTTCACTTCGGTGCAAGGAATTCATCATGCTGCAAAGATAAGCATCAAATTAATTCCACGTGCACTTTGGAATGCCTAATGCATGTTAAATGTGAAACGAACGAGAATGAAGGATTCCACGTCTGTTAGAAAAAAATTAAGGCGATAAGTACTTGTATTAAACCTATAGTAAAGCCAAGAACAGCTCCGATCCATTCAATAAACTTAAACTCTTCAGCCAGGATGTCCCATATAATCTTTTCTAGTTTTTCACTGGATAGCATATTCACCTTACTTCGAATAATACCCTGCAAATCAAGGTTTTCTTCTAAATATCCTACTTGGGAACGCAGCAAAGAGGGAATTTGATTTTCTACCTCTTCGAGAATTTCCTCCTTAATCCTACTCTTCAGTTTTTCTGGTAACAACTTGGCTATCATTGGATATTTTCGAACCAGCGTGAGTTCAAAGTAGCTTCCCAACTTTTCGTTAAGCTTATGCTTCAACATGGCTAGGTTCTTCTCACTGTTAATGCGATTGAAAATCTCTTCCGTAGCTAAAAGTTCCTCAGCAACTAAATGACCGACCTTCTCAGCGACAAAGGCTTGTCTTTTCGGAAATATTCCTTGAATCGTTAATCCGAGAATTACCTTGGGTTTTCTTGGATAAAAAAGCATTTTAACGGCAAGGTAATTGGTAAACCAACCGATACAGCCAGCTATAATTGGGAGGGCTATGGCAGCAATAATATTCATTGAACTAGTTGAGCTTTTACATGTGAGCGCTTCTGCATAATTACAATTTTTTTGTAAACAAGATTACTGAGAATAGGTATTATTAATTAACTTTGTTCAAAATTTAAAGCCATGGCGAAAGTTTTAGGAATGATGTTGTCGATTGTCGGAGGTCTTGCTACTTTGGGTACGATTTTCCTCTATTTGAATAGTTCAGCTGTTTTGCCTTATAATCCCAGTGATGGATACGCAGGTTTATTGGATACAGGTTTAATCTTTAAGTTTGTATTGTTTGGCTTTATTCTTCTTTGTGGAATTGCTTTGTTGCGTTTCAGTTCTGAGCCTGAGGTTAAATAATTCCCCTTCTATTTTTTTGTCGCTTACTTCTTAGGAAAGTTCTGTGTTGCTTACAGAAAACATTACACTTCTTTTTTCTAGCAAGACTTGTCAGCTTCTTAATGCTTTTTTTTCGAGCAAATCAAGAAAACAACAAACTTTATAAGCATATTTGTACAA
>JAFMKE010000160.1 GCA_017853115.1 Verrucomicrobiota bacterium | reverse complement strand
GGAATATCTCCGTCGTACTCGCCAACAAAAACATGGTCCAGCTCGTGCTCTGTTAGTCCGCTTTCATCATCTTTTGCTTTGTATATAAAATCAAAAACTGCTTTCAATGGGGCACTGAACCCTAACTCCTCTTTCAGGCGTCTCTGAGCCGCCTCCTTGTAAGTCTCTCCATCTCTCGGGTGCGTACATACGGTATTGCTCCATATTCCAGCCCAATGATATTTTGCATCCGCTCGCTGCTGAATCAGCATCTCACCCTTCTTATTAAATATTATGATACTTATGGCCCTATGCAGCAAGCCCTTTTCGTGGGCTTCTGTCTTACCCAACAAACCCTGCACAACATCTTGCTCATTCACCAACACAACTTGCTCTTCCATTCTAAACCTATTTAATCCTTATACCACGATGCGTACATAACATAATTATTTGCCAAGTGTTCGATGGCTTTTTCCGATTCACTGGCATCCAACTCCTTGACTTGACGAGCAGGAACACCCGCCCATAAGGTGTGCGGCGGAATTTTTTCATTCTCTCGCACCACAGCACCCGCCGCCACAATAGCTCCTTGTCCTACATGGGCATTATCCATAACAATGGAGCCCATTCCGATCAGCACCTTATCTTCTATAATACATCCGTGCACTATCGCATTATGCCCAATGGTGACTTCATTGCCAATGCTTGTACCTGCCTTTTTGTAGGTACAATGAACCATAGCATTGTCCTGAACATTCACCTTATCGCCTAACTTTATAAAATTGACATCACCACGCAATACCGCATTATACCAAATGGTACACTGACTGCCCATTTGCACTTCACCAATCACCGTAGCCGTTTCGGCCAACCAACTGTCCTTGCCAATCTTTGGTGTTTTGCCCTGTATTGTTTTTACTAAAGCCATAGTTTTTTTAATCATTGATAAAAAAAGAAGGAGGGAAACACCCTCCTTCTCCTTATCGATTATCTATACAAGGTAACTTCCCCCTTGAAGAAGAATTCCTTGTCATCAAGTGTTTTTACTCGGAAAAGATAGATGTAAACATCGTTGGCTTGCTCCTGGCCTTGATATGTTCCATCCCAAGCAATACCCGAATCTCCAGTTTGCTGAAACAGATTATCTCCCCATCTGTTGTATATAATCAACTCCACTTCACCCAATGTTTGACCAGTAACCATTCTAAATACATCATTGATGCCATCTCCATTTGGTGTAAATGCATCTGGAATTTTTATCTCTTCCTCACTTGCTCCAAGCACATAAACCGTAACGCTTACTTCTGTAACGCAACCATTAGCATCTGTCAACTCAACCGTATAAGTAGATGTTTCACTTGGCGTCACGACATAAATCGAATCGTTTTGAATAGATTCCCAAACGAAATCACCATTACCCACAGCAACCAACTCTGTACTCAAACCAATATTTATAGAATCCGGATTGGCCGATGCATTAAGTGCAGGCAGATCATTCACTTGCAAATTAATCGTTACGGTAGAGTCGCATCCATAAGGACCCACAACAAATACCTCCTGCGCCCCTGTTGTAGTAACACTGTATTCTGTGCCATTCACCACGATAGATTCGCCTTCGCAAATAGCAGTATCAATTAAACCAAGCTTCTCATCTAAAACTTCCAAATCGATATTGTATTGAATTTGATCGCATCCACTAGGATAAAATAGCGTATCCTGATAAAAGCCGGTAGCGTCATATTGTACGCCATTTACCACGATAGATTCGCCAAAACAAAGCACTGTATCTATATTTTCAACCACAAAACTATCGATTTGCAAATCAATGACGTACTGGATGCTATCACAGCCACTTGCGGCATAAAATGCAGTATCGTTAAACAAACCCGAAGCCGTGTAGCTTACACCATTAACAAGTAAACTTTGCCCTTGACAAATCGTTGTGTCAATTGTTTCTACAACAAAGCTGTCAATTTGAAGATTGATTGCATAACGAACACTATCGCATCCACTTTGCGAGTAAAAAGCAGTATCAACATACGAACCTGCAGTATTGTAGGTGACACCATTCACCGTCAAGCTTTGCCCTTGACAAATTGTAGTATCAATATTTTCTAACGCAAAGCTGTCAATTTGTAAGTCTATAAAAAACTGTAAACTGTCACAACCGCTAGCGGAGTAGGTTATCACATCCGTGTAGCTGCCAGTTGCAGTATATACAACACCATTAACCGTTAGACTTTCCCCTTGACAAATCGTCGTATCAATATTCTCAACAAAGAAACTATCGACCGTCAAATCGATAACATATTGAATACTATCACAGCCACTATTCACATAGAAAGCTGTATCCGCATACAATCCTGTGCTGTTATAATCCACTCCATTAACCGTTAAAATATCTCCCTGGCAAATTGTAGTATCAATATTTTCTACCACGAAACTATCCACCATTAGATTAATAACATATTGCACACTATCACAAGCTGAACCACTGTATTGAATCGTATCGGCATAAGTACCTGAGGTGTTATAACTAACGCCATTAACAAGTAAACTTTGCCCTTGACAAATAGTCGTATCAATATTCTCAACAATCAAGTCTAGGACAGTAACATTAAAAGTAACCGTGGAATCACATGAATTCGGTCCAATGTTCGGGATTACCTCAACAGCGCCAACCACAGTAGTATCGTAAACATTACCATTCACTGTGATACTCTCGCCAAAACACAGCACAGTATCAAAAGTTGATACGATCGCTGATGTAGACAAATTAAAAGATATGGAATCTGTACATCCAACACTATCTACAATGGTTAGCACATAACTTCCATTAAATAAACCGTTGGCCACAACCATATCATTTACCACATTCACTGGAACACCGCCAGACCAAGAATAGGTGTATGGACGAACCCCTCCATCAGCACGTACTTCTATCAATCCATCCCCATTTTCGGCACATGAAGGATTGGCTACCGTATCTACACTAAACACCAAAGGATTAGGTTCAGTAATGGTGAAAGTTGTCGTAAACTCACAACTACTTGCATCGGTCAAGATTACATCATATGTGCCAGCAGCTAAACCTGAAATCGTATCCGCTGTATTTAAACTTGTGGACACAATACCTAAAGACGTCCAATCAAAGGTATATGGCGGCGTACCACCAGTAGCGGATAGAATGACCGTACCCGAGCTATCGCCAGAACAAGCTACATTGGTAATATCTAGCGAACCCACTAAAGCACCTGGTCCTGCGGGGACAATCACAGATTCAGTTTCAGTACAACCCGTTACCAAGTCTGTTACGAGTACATCTACTTGCCCAGGTTGAGTTACACTTATCGTTTGGGTTAAATCTCCTGTACTCCATACATAATCATAAGAACCACTTCCACCACTAACATTAACCGTGGCTGAGCCGTTCACTGCGCAGGTGGCCGGTGTAGTAAGCGAGTTTAGGCTTAGGGAATTTACCGTAACCGTTACGGTTCCTGTATCCGAACAAAGCGAAGAGGAATCCATAAGCATTGCGGTGTATGTAGTAGTTGTACTTGGCAGTGCTACTACCGTATAACTTGAGGTGTTACTAAGGCCTGATGAAGGCGACCACATAATCGAACCGCCTATCGTGCCACCTGACACTGTCAGGCTTACCCCCCCCAATGTACCTAAACAATAGGCTGTATCATTCGGCATGACTGCAAGGGGTTGCTCTTCAACCACTAAGAATAGCGTATCTGTAGAAGACAAACCACAACAATTGGTTTCGTAATTTAACGTAATCGGATAGGTTCCTGAGGTGTTGAAAGTAATATTCGTTAAGTTTTCAAATCCACTGCCATTATAGGTGTTAGGTAGAGCACCTCCACCCATTGTCCAATTATAAATATACCCCAC
>JAFMKE010000035.1 GCA_017853115.1 Verrucomicrobiota bacterium | reverse complement strand
GTTATGTATTTGCTCGGCGGGTTTATGCCAGTCAATTCTACAATTTTCTTTAAAAATTTTGGGTGCGTGCTTCGTATTTTGCTCCATATTCTGCGGCACTTCTTCATAGGTTTCATGGTCAATTTGCTCGAGGGTGTTTACCAGCAGTTCCGCACCTAAATGCATTAAGCGATAATACACTTCACCAGTGGTTTCATCCGGTCCGATGGGTGTTTTAGCTTGTCCGATAATATTACCTGTGTCAATTGCATGCTTTAAAAAAAATGTACTTACACCAGTTTCTTGCTCTCCATTAATCACCGCCCAATGAATGGGTGCGGCCCCGCGATAATTGGGCAGGAGTGAGCCATGCACGTTGATTGATCCTAGCGGAGGCATGTTCCAGACTACCTCGGGCAACATACGAAAAGCCACAATCACCTGAAGGTCTGCCTGTAAGTGACGAAGTTCTTGAAGAAAGTCTTCATTTTTAAGGTTGCTTGGTTGAAGAATGTGTAAGTTTTGACTTTGAGCATACACTTTCACTTCGCTTTCCTTTAGTTTTTGTCCACGCCCAGCAGGACGGTCTGGGGCAGTGATTACGGCTACGATATTATAGCCTTCCTCCACCATCGCACGCAAACTGGCTACGGCGAAGTCGGGAGTGCCCATAAAAACTATTCGATGTAAGCGCTTTACTTTTTTCATTTTAGTTTCTATCAAATAACAAACGTTCGCCTTTTTTCTCTTCGTTAAACACTCCATTGGCGTAGGCCAAATGTCCACTAACAAAGGTGTGGGTTACCGTATTTCGGAATATATGCCCTTCCAATGGACTCCAGTTGCACTTGTAATGAATGGTTCCTTTGCTAACGTAATTTTTCTGTTCCATATCAACTAAAACTAAATCAGCGAAGTAGCCTTCTCGAATGAAACCTCGTTCTTTCACTTTAAAACAGATTGCTGGAGCGTGACTCATTTTTTCAACTACTTTTTCCATACTGATTAATCCTTGTTGATGAAAGTCGAGCATCATGTTTAAACTATGCTGAACCAAGGGAACTCCAGCAGGAGCTTTGAAGTAACTGTTTCGTTTTTCATCTAAAGTGTGGGGAGCGTGATCGGTGGCAATAATATCCAGTCTATCATCCAATAATGCTTCCATTAAAGCCAGGCGATTAGATTTTTCTTTAATAGCTGGATTGCATTTTATTCGACTCCCAAAAATGTAATAATCCGCGCTATCGTACCACAGGTGATGTACGCACACTTCAGAAGTAATTCGCTTTTCAGCTAATGGGATTTTATTCGTAAAAAGGTCAAGTTCTTTCGCAGTAGTGAGGTGCAAAATATGCAGTCTGGCATCACATTTCTTGGCTAACTCAACAGCTTTGGAAGAGGATAAGTAGCAGACCTCTTCATCCCGTATAATCGGATGCATAAAGAAAGGTACGAGATCACCAAATTGCTCTTTAGCTTTTCTTTCGTTCTCCCGCACGGTTTGCTCGTCCTCACAATGTGTGGCAATTAAGCCCTCGAAGTTGCAGAAGTAGTCGATTAATGCTTTTTCATCATCTACGAGCATGTTTCCGGTGCTACTTCCCATAAATATCTTTAACCCACACACTTTCGATAAATCGGTTTTCATTACCTCATCATAGTTGTCATTCGCCCCGCCCATAAAGAATGAGTAATTGGCAAGCGAAGTTTGAGCGCCCACGCCATATTTCGCCTCGAGTCTTTCCTGCGTAGTTGTTGTTGGTTTCGTGTTGGGCATTTCCATAAAAGAAGTGGTTCCACCGGCAACAGCTGCCTTTGCTTCGGTATAAATCTCCGCTTTATGGGTTAAGCCCGGTTCGCGAAAATGAACTTGGTCATCAATAACCCCAGGAAGTAAGTATTTACCACTTGCATCAATTTCTGTGGCATGCATGGTATTATCAATCATACCTGCGATTCGTTCAATGCGTTGATTTTTAATAAGTAAATCGCCATTGAAAATGCGGCCTTCGTTAACAATATGAGCGTTTTTTATCAGATAGCTAGACATGGTATGAAGTTTATGTGCTTAAAGGTACAATGGCGTGCTATGTTTTCCAAAGGAAGATGCTACCATCCTTGGGATGTTTTCAACCCGCTGTTAATTTCTTTATTCTTTGCTTTACTTGACATCTTTTAGTTTTGTGCAAACAAAAAAATAGCCATGAAATTTTTTATTGATACCGCCAATTTAGAACAGATTAAGGAAGCCGAAGCATTGGGTGTTTTGGATGGAGTTACGACCAATCCGTCGTTAATGGCTAAAGAGGGAATTAAGGGTGAAAAAGCTGTTTTACAGCACTATGTTGACATCTGTAATATTGTAGATGGACCAGTAAGTGCGGAAGTATTGGGGACTGATTTTGACACCATTGTGAAGGAAGGTGAGGCCTTAGCCAAACTGCATAAAAATATAGTGGTTAAAGTGCCGATGATTAAGGAAGGAATTAAGGCAATTAAGTACTTTACGGATAAAGGGATTAAAACGAATTGCACCCTGGTTTTTTCAGCTGGTCAAGCATTGTTAGCGGCTAAAGCGGGAGCTACTATGGTTTCTCCGTTCATTGGTCGTGTGGATGACAGCAATTGGGATGGGGTGCAGCTGATTGAACAGATTGTTCAAGTGTATGACAATTATGGTTTTGCCACAGAGATTCTTGCGGCATCTATTCGCAATCCTTTACACATTGTGCGATGCGCCGAGGCAGGTGCGGATATTGCTACTTGTCCTTTATCGAGTATTGAAGGTTTGTTTAAGCATCCTTTGACTGACATTGGCTTGGCCAAATTCTTAGAAGACGCTAAGAAGATGGGGTAATCCTTTAAAAATATATAATAGTTTAAAAATCCTCAGTGTTTGCTGAGGATTTTTTTTGTAGACTTACCATGTCTACAAGACCTGGTAAGTCTAGTGAGTCTATGAAAAAATAGCGCCGAATTAATCAGAATTTAATTCTATTTTCATCCCCTAAACTAAGCGAAACAGAAAAGCATGAAACCGGAGAATAAGGCAATCATCATGATGCACATAGCCACCTTTTTGTTTGGGTTTACCGCAATTTTAGGAAAGCTCATCAGCTTAGGTAGCCTTAACCTGGTTTGGCATCGCATGTGGCTGGCTTCATTTATCTTTCTTTTCTTCCCAGGATTTATCAAAATGCTTAAGGACACACCAAAGACTGTATACAAACAGTTTTTGTCCATTGGTGTGCTAGTGGCTGTTCACTGGCTCGCATTTTATGGTTGCATTAAACTGGGCAATAGCGCATCGCTGGCTTTGGCTACCTTTGGCACAATTACCTTGTTTGCAGCACTTATTGAACCTCTTGTTTTTAAAGTGAAGTTCAAAAAGCGAGAGCTGTTTATCGGGGTTTTGGTGATAGTAGGGCTAACCTTTATTGCAAAGTCTAATCCCGATCAAGAGTTTTCTTTGAAGTCGAGTTACATTCAGGCTATGATCTTAGGTATCGTTTCTGCTTTTTTTGCAGCGCTTTTTTCTGTGCTCAATAAAAAATATGTTCAAGATAATAGTCCGACTGTTGCCACATTCCTTCAAATGAGCGGCGGTTTTCTTTTCTTGACTTTACTTGTGCCTTTTATGATTTGGCAGGGACAAGCCTTCGAATTTGTTCCGTCATGGCGAGATATGGGTTACCTTGTTTTACTTGCCATCGTTTGCACAAACATTGCCTTTTCACTGGAGATGGAAGCCCTAAAAAAGATGTCGGCGTTTACGTCCAATTTGATTCTAAACATGGAGCCGATTTACGGTATATTACTGGCTATTTTGTTCTTCGCAGAAAATCAAATGTTAAACGCTTGGTTTTATTCGGGGGCAGCACTTATTTTCTTGACGGTGTTTATACATCCCATTTTGGATAGGCACCTGGAAAAGAAAAATCGAGTTATTCAGCAAGCGAATAGCTAGTGAAGTACTTTGGCCCAACTGCAACGTTCAAGAGCTACTTTTCGCACCTCTTCGATGGATATACGTTCTTGTTCCATTGAATCTCGTTCACGAATAGTAACCGTATTGTCCTCCAGCGTCTGGTGGTCTACAGTTATACAATATGGCGTTCCGATAGCATCTTGTCGGCGGTAACGTTTACCAATATTGTCTTTTTCTTCATACTGGCAAGGCAAATCTAAGCGCAATTGATTGAATATTTCTCTTGCTTTTTCTGGTAAGCCGTCTTTTTTAGTCAATGGGAAAATGGCCACTTTAACCGGAGCCAAAACTGGAGGTAAAGCTAAAACTACACGAGAATTCCCATCACCTAAATCCTCATTTTTATAACAGGCACTCAAAGTAGCGAGGAACATACGATCTAAGCCTATAGAGGTTTCAATAACAAAAGGCACATAGCTTTCTTGTAATTCAGGATCGAAATATTGAAGTTTCTTACCACTCAACTCTTGATGCTGAGTTAAATCAAAATCAGTTCGAGAATGCACCCCCTCCAGTTCTTTGAAACCAAAAGGAAAATTGAATTCAATATCCAAAGCATTATCTGCATAATGAGCAGGTTTTAGGTGGTCGTGAAAACGGTAGTTTTCTTTTCCCAATCCTAGCGCCTTATGCCACTTGAGCCGTTCTTCTTTCCAGTAATCGTACCATTTGGTTTGTTCCCCTGGACGAACAAAAAATTGCATTTCCATTTGTTCAAACTCCCGCATTCGAAAAATAAACTGTCGCGCAACAATCTCATTTCGGAATGCCTTACCAATTTGAGCAATTCCAAAAGGCACCTTTTGACGGGTTGTATTCAATACATTGAGAAAATTTACGAATATTCCTTGAGCCGTTTCTGGACGCAAATACAGTTTACCTTCCTCACCAGCAATATTGCCTAATTGGGTATTAAACATCAAGTTGAACTGACGGACGTCTGTCCAGTTTTTACTTCCCGAAACCGGGCAAGCAATAGCTAAATCCTCAATCAAGGCTTTAAAATCCGCCCAATCTTCGTTGTCCATGGCTGCTTTCATGCGCGCCTCAATCTGACTGATTTCTTCTTGACGACGGGTCACATTAGGATTCGTCGCTCTGAATTGTGCCTCGTCAAATGCATCGCCAAAGCGCTTAGCGGCTTTATCAATGTCTTTTTGAATCTTTTGGTTGATTTTTTCGATGTGCTCCTCTACGAGAACGTCAGCTCGATATCTTTTTTTACTGTCTTTATTGTCGATTAATGGATCATTGAAAGCATCAACGTGTCCGCTGGCCTTCCATGTTTTGGGATGCATGAAGATGGCAGAATCGATTCCAACGATGTTTTCATGCATCTGCACCATCGCCTTCCACCAATAGGCTTTGATATTATTTTTCAACTCAGCACCATTCGGTCCGTAATCATATACGGCACCAAGTCCATCATAAATTTCTGAAGATTGAAAAACAAAGCCATATTCTTTGGCGTGCGAAACTATATTTTTGAAAACGTCATCTTGTTGAGCCATCGTAGTATTTTATGGCTGCAAATTTATAGAAATATACGTCGATAACCTCAATAAAGTACCGCAATTTATGTCTACGAGCTTAAGGACTTTTCGTTTTTCTCTAATTCTTTAATTATACCATCTGCCAAGCCGATTTTTGGCACATAGATATGCTTGGCCTTGGACCATTTCATGATACTTGTAAAAATCTTCATAGCGGGAATGATTACATCCGCTCGATCAGGGTTTAAGTCGAGTTCAATAATACGTTCTTCGTAGGTGTATGATTTCAGGATTTTGTAGTAGTTGTTGAGATAGTCAAAACTCAAGGGCTTGTTAGGATCCTTTCGTGAGATTTTAGCCACTTTATTGATATTTCCACCCGAACCTATTATTTGTACAGTTTGTCCTTGCAAGGTTTCTTCTAACCATCGATGGAGTTCTTCCCACATTGGGGTGCTTATCATGTCGTTCAAAATTCGAATAGTTCCAATATTGAAAGATTTTGAGTTTTGCGCTTTGCCATTTTTGAAGAAGGTGATTTCTGTGCTACCTCCACCAACGTCAACGTATAAATAGGCTTGTTGATCATCAATTAACTTTTCTATGTGATTGGCATAAATGATTTCAGCCTCTTCTTTGCCGTCGATGATTTCTATGTGGATGCCTGTTTCATCCTTAATTTGCTGAATTATCTCAGCTCCATTTTTTGCTTCACGCATCGCGCTGGTGGCGCAGCCCCGATAGTTTACAACCTCGTGCGCTTCGATTAAATGTTTGTATCCGTGTAAAGCTTGAACTAAGCGCTTGCGCGTATATTCGCTTATGTTTTTTTCTTTGAACGCCTCAGTACCTAAACGAATGGGTACACGAACGATATCTACTTTTTTAAAGAGTTTAACGCCATTGTATTCAATGACATTGTTAATTAGTAGCCGCATAGCATTGGATCCAATATCGATAGCGGCAAGCTTTTTCATCTTCATAGGTCAAATATGCTTGTTTGCTTTAAGCCCGCCAATTTTCCGATAAGCTAAGTATTAACAATAGTTGTGGATTATTCGCGCGAATGAATTAACCCAATGCAACATCTAGAACCATCATGACGATGAATCCTGCGATTAGACCAATTGTTGCGATATCTGTATTTCCTCCGCGTTGACTCTCTGGTATAACTTCTTCCACCACAATAAAGATCATAGCACCTGCGGCAAAAGCCAAAGCATAGGGTAGGATGGGTAACACACTTAAAACGATAGCCGCGCCAATAACGGCAAAAATAGGTTCAACAATGGCGGATAATTGTCCCCACTGCCAGGATTTAAAACGTCCCACTCCTTGGCGGCGTAAAGGCATAGAAACAGCAAATCCCTCGGGGAAATTTTGAATACCAATGCCTATGGCCAATGCCACGGCAGAACCTATAGTAAATACATTGTGTCCGTTCATCCCGAGCAATTCAGGATTGGCTAAGGCGCCAAATGCAACACCTACAGCAAGTCCTTCGGGAATGTTGTGCAAGGCAATAGCTAATACCAAAAGAATAGTTTTACGCCAGTTGGTCTTCATACCCTCGGCCTCTTCTAGTTTTCCGAAAATGTGGAGATGCGGAATAATTTTGTCTAGGGCAAAGAGAGTCAGCGCACCTAATAGAAAACCCACTGCCGGGGCAAACCATGAAGGCATCTGGTTAATACCCAATTCATTTTGAAGTTCCACATAGGCAATCGCCGGTGAGAGGAGGGACCAGAAACTTGCAGCAATCATGACACCGCCCGTGAATCCAAGTGAGGCATCGAGAATTTTTCTGTTCGATGACTTGAAGAAAAAAACAAGTCCCGCACCAATGGCCGTCATACACCAAGTGAACAATCCTGCAAGGAAAGCGGCTTTTATTGGATGTATATTCGCGAAATAATTAATCAGCTGCTCAGACATTTAATCAATTTTTAGATTATTCTAAATGTAAAGTTAGACAAATCTAATAATTTATCCAAGAGCTAATTACAGTAGTTAATTATTTCCAAAACTTTGGAATCAATAGACCCGTTTGCTGTTGATAATCAGAATAATTATCACGTCGCTCCATCATCCTCTTTTCCTTCATTGGAATAGAGGCAAATCGGATGAGAATAAACATGGCTATACTCCCGATTATGGTATAAAGCGGCGCAAGATAGGCTTGTCCAACCACGGCAAGTCCTAGCCAAAAAAGAATCTCGCCTAGATAATTAGGATAACGACACATGCCCCACAATCCAGCTGCAAGGATTTCGCCTTGCTTTTTATTTTCACGCTGGCGAAAACGGAAAAGTTCGTTATCTGCAAAAAACTCGAATCCTATTCCGGCAAGAGCAATCAGGCAGCCCAGTGCAAAAAGAATTGGACTATTCAACGACTGTCTAAGTGTAAAGAATAGCGGAAGCATACCAGCAAAAACAATCAGGGTAGGGAAGAGGTGAAGGGCTAAAAAGTTAACCAAGGGATACATTTTACCTGTTTGTTTAGCCATATCGATGTAGCGCCAATCTTCATGCGCAAATCCGTCCCAGGACCTTGCCCAATTATGACTTAATCTCCATGACCATAAACTCACGATTCCGAAAACAATCGCATGATAAACGTTGATTGACTCGGCGTGAAGCACGCTCCAAGCCACAATGAAAAGAAAGGGTATAACACTCCAATAGGCATCATACACCGAGGTGTTTTTCTTGATTAAGGAAAAAGTAAAACAAACGACTGTCATAACAAGGTCGGCAATAAAAAAACGCAATATCTCGCCGTCTACGGGCACAAACAGCCAGGATAACAAGCCACTGATGCTTATAATGACATAAATGAAAATGATGGAAAATAAATCTTTACTCATAATGTATGGATGTTATAATTGTTAATGTCTAAAATTTTTCCTTGGAATATCGGATGCTTCTCTAAAGAGGCTATCGATGGTGCTTTCGTAATACGCGCGAATTTAATTACCATACCTTTCGCATGTTTGTCTTCGTCGTGGGTAGCCACAATTTTTTTCGGTTGTAGCGCTTCGCTTAGGTGAATTAAACCATCGATACCTGGTGCCACTGTACCACCTAAAAATATTGGGAGCTCATAATGATCGAATGGACTGATAAGTAACTCTACAGGAGGAAGATTTTCCCAAAGCTCTTTTTTCTTTAGAATATCAGGATATCCATGTGAAGCGATACAAATGCTTGACGTGCCATCTTCAAGAATGAGTGCATCATAAATCGGATCAATCAAACGCGTAGTAGGTAAGTGATGTATGTTTAATTGACTACTTAAAACTCCGGTTAATCCATCGTTGAAGGAATAGAACGCTGCTTCTGGTAATTTTGATGTGACTTGTTTTTGAATGGATTTGGGTCCAATGATGTTTTTTGGCTTTATCCGATTTAAGGTTTCTAGGTGAAAGTGATCAGGATATTTTTGCGTGACCACCACGACGTCAAAAGAAGGAAGTTTTTCTACTTCCAAAGGTTTGGTTTTATGCCATTGTGTATTAAACCACGGAAAGAAATCTACTTCTTCACCAAATAGCCAAGGATCAATCAGCATTCGCAGGCCTCCGAACTCGATGAACCACGAATTGTCCATATTTAATCGTTGAATTTTCATATCACAAACTTAGCTTATTTTCATTCTTGTGCATCTAAATTTTCAAGAAATACTGTCGCATTCGCGAGATGCGCACTTCTTTTTTCTTCGCTCATTTTATCCCAAGTTTTGAGCAACATGCCTATTCTTGGATTGCTTGAAAAGAAATCTCGTTGGTGGTGCATAAACCGCCAAAAGAGTCCATCCCAGACTGTTTGCCAATCTCCCCGACTATAATCACTCATTTTGAGTATATAATTTGAACTGCTAATATACGGTTTGGTAGCCAATAGCCCTCCGTCAGCAAATTGACTCATCCCGTACACATTAGGGACCATTACCCAGTCGTAAGCATCGATAAACAATTCCATAAACCAGGTATACACTTCATCCGGATCGAACTCGCACAGCAGCATGAAATTACCTAAGACCATTAAGCGTTCAATATGGTGACAATATCCGGTTTTTAAGGTTTTCTTAATAGTTTCATCGATGGGTGGTATACCTGTTTCGCCCGAATAAAAACAGGCTGGAATTTTTCGAGTGAATCCCCAGTAGTTTTTTGTTCGAGCAAAACGCCCCTTGGCCTCATACATACCTCGCATAAATTCACGCCAGCCAATGACTTGTCGAATAAACCCTTCGAGGGAATTCATTGGGATATCTTTTTTTCGTGCTATGGCAATTGTTTGATTAATCACTTCCTTCGGACTGAGTAGTCCGATGTTCAGTATCGGGGTAATCACGCTGTGATGAAGGAAAGATTCTCTTCTAACAATAGCATCTTCATAAGTGCCAAATTCATCCAAACGATTATTGAGAAAGTCATTGAGCCATTGCTGAGCAGCCTTATAGGTTGTTGGATAAATAGGTTCATCGTTAAGTTCCCCATAATTACTGGCGAAGTGCTTCTGAACATAAGTTACGGCCTCTTTCCAAAAATCATTGCTTTGTTCGAATTCAATGGATGGCGGAGTTTTGTCTTTTGGATATTTTTTTCGATTATCCTCGTCAAAGCTCCATTTGCCGCCTTTTGGATCACCTTCAGGACTAAGAAGAATATTGTATTTCTTTCGCTGCAGTTTATAGAAATTATGGTGTAGAAAAGACTTTTTATCTTTCTTGAAAAAGGAAAGTAGGTCCTCTTTTGTATTGATGAACAAATCACTAGCGCCTTCATGTAGCACTATTCCTGTATCATGAGCACTTTGTTTTATTCTTTGGGTTAGCCAATCATCACAGGGGTCGATGTAATGTATTTCTTCGCAGTTGTTTTCAGCTAATTTTTTAATCAACAGGCGAATATCACTTAAGTCATTTCTACTTTCAATATAATGCACTTCGCATCCCTTAGATTGCAGATGATTCTCGAACATCTTCATCGTTGCCCTATGGTAAGCTAGCTTTCTTTTGTGAAATTTAAATTCCTGAAAGAAGAGGTATTCTTCTATTAAGTAAATGGGATGTCCATTTTGGTGAATTTCGTTGGTCTCAAACAACTGATGTGGAAAGATGATATTGCAGCCCTTCATTTGTTTTTATTTCGTTTGCATCGTTCACTACAATACCTCACTTCTTCCCAGCAGTTTTTCCACTTCTTCCTCCATGAAAATGGCCGATCGCATACGGGGCATATTTTGGTAGGTAAATCACTTTTTTTCATTCGTAAAGTCTGGAGTTTCGTGAGGTCGAGCATACGGAAATTCACCAATTTTGCTTAAGCGATAATAGCTATTTAATCCCCCAATCCCTACGCTTTTTAGCGTTTCAAGATTAACATAGTTTTCCTTAGAGAGTGCATGTTCATCGATATGTATGTGTTCTATTTGCCCAACAACCATTACGGTATTGTTCGCCTCAATCTTCATACTTTCAAGATATTTCATGCCAATTTGAACAGGGGATTCTTTCACAAAAGGGGCATAACACGCGTTGTGATACTCTTCTGTTAGGCCGCATGCCTTGAACTCCGAAACATCTGCTGGAAACTTGGCTGAGGTATAATGGGCTTGAGCGATAAAATCTTCGTGGATGTGATTGATGGTATACACGCCAGTAGATAGAATATTCTCGTAGGTATGTCGACGAACATCTATTTGAGGGCGTAGAATAAAACCAAGAAGCGCGGGATTGCTGCCTAAGTGCACTATCGAACTGATTACAGCAAGATTGCTTTGGCCATCATTAGATTTTGTCCCAATCAGATTCCCGGGTTTAATACCCGTAATGGAATTGATTAAATTGAGCCGCTGAATCTTCGGCATTTCTCTTATATCTGTAAAATCAAAGTGCATTAGTATTTAATTTCTTTTCTGCATTTATTCCAAAACTTGAAAAATGACGGATAGTAACCTGTGACACTTGAAAGCCAATCGCGCTGATCTTCAATTCCTTGATAATGTTTATTTAATGGGTGTTCCTTATAGTATATGCGCTCGTTTCCGAGTATATTTTTCAAAGAATCGAAACTTCCCACAAAGACTTGTAAGCCTTGAATATTCTTAGCTAAATCGCTTACAAATTGAATCGTTTTATTACCCATCGGGTATTTAGCAAAGCGTTCTGGTTCTAGCAATAATACCCTATTGGCTTGTTCATTTATTCTCCATTCTGGGTCCAGGTTATATTCATTGTACACACAAGTTGGAAGATTGACGTTTAACTGAATTTGCTGAGTTTTTGGCAATTCACTTTGCAAATTGAGGTCTGTCGTTTCGCTTAAAACATCCGGACAATTCATTTGCGCAATCTCTTCATACGTGGTGTCGAGAAAGGTACCTGTTTGCTTACTATGAAAGAATTTGTTAATGTTCTCCTGATTCGCAATATACTTTTTGTTCGAATTACTTCCCGCTACCCACTGCCAACTTAAGGCATTACTCGCCCAATCGGCATCTAGAAGGTGGTAATACATCCATTGAGCCGGCAAGAACCAATGGGCTTTACCCTGATTACAAGCTACTGAGGCCACATACATGCGCATATGGTTATGCATATAGCCTGTTTCCTCCAATTCATTTATTGCGGAGTCAAGGACGTCAATTCCCGTGCTTGCTTCAAGAAGTGCTGTGGGCATTTTATGGTGCATTACGTCTCCTTGCGTATGTTTAAGATCGTGGTTTATCGCTTCGCCTTTCGCTATCCATACCTGCTGCCAGTAGTCTCTCCAGGCCAATTCTTGAACAAACTTTTCAATAGACTCAAACGAATGGCCTTTTGCTTTTAAATGCCTGAATACTTGTTGGGTTGATATAACACCTCGAGAAATATAAGGCGATAATCTACTTACAGCTCCATCAGCAAAATTGCGCGTTTTCGCATACGGTAGCGGATTGAAGTTGTCAATTCGCTCGAGAATGTCATTGTAGTTTGTAGGAAACACTATCGCTTGGATATTTTATTCAAACTAATACTGCGTTGACGTGTGCATTTGAATCGGCTAATTTCATCCGAACGCTTTTTAAGGTGCTTGATGCTGACTCTGCTGTTTACGCGTCTTCTCCAGCGCTTAAAACTTTTTTCTTTGAGATGCTTCCGCATCAAACGGATCACATCTTTTTCCGGTATGTGAAATTGGGCTTCTATCGCTTCGAAAGGCGTTCGATCTTCCCAGGCCATTTCAATTATGCGGTCGATATCGCGCTCACTTAGCATAGCTTAATCTATACTTTTAGTGTTGACATTCCGCCATCCACGTGTAATACTTGCCCGGTTACCCAGGAGGAATTGTCCGAAAGTAAAAACGCAGCCGCATGTGCAATATCTTCAGCCTCTCCTACGCGCTTCAATGGATGTCGCTGTGCATTCGCGTCTTTTTTTTCTGGCTTATCGAGCATTTTCGCAGCAAGCGGAGTATCTGTTAAAGATGGCGCAATGGTGTTTACCCGAACTGACGGAGCAAATTCAGCAGCCAACGACTTACTCAAACCTTCAATAGCACCTTTCGATACAGCAACTTGCGAATGAAAATTGAATCCAGTTTGAACAGCTACCGTTGAAAATAAAACAATCGAACCATGCCCTGATTTTTTCAGTGCAGGGAAAGCCGCTTGAATGGCTTTGATAGCTCCTGTAACTTGCAAATTAAAATCCTCAACAAAGGCTTCTGGTTTGATCCGTTTAAACGGAAGTAAGTTGATGCTACCTGGACAATAAGCCATACCATCCAAAGATTCAGGTAAAAAATCGAGATTAAATTCTTGAGTTACATCCAAGTGATGATACTCAATACTTGGATGAGATACTTCAGTGTTATTATAGGTGCCATACACCTGATGACCTTTAGCAGCGAGGGTTTCAGCCAATGCTTTACCGATTCCAGAAGATGCGCCGATTACTAAGTAATTTTTCATACTTAGTAAACCACACAGCTTTACTTTTGTTCAAAGGAAAACCAAGCGGTTAAAGTGATTACAATTAAGGCTTAACAGCCATTTTCGCTAGAGAGACTAGCATACGCTTCATCAGTTTGCCTTTGCCTCCTCTTTCTTTACCATCGCGGATACTATCAAAAAAGAATTTAGTATAAATTAAGGTAAAAAGTGCGCATTTATTGTGTCCGTATTTATCTCCTCCGCTCCGAAGTAAGACCCTTTCAGCCCCATTTGCTTTCATAGTTTCGTGAGCTAAAAAAGCGTTTTTGTAGGTTACTTGTTCATCATTTTTGCAATAGCAAAGCTGCATCGGACTTTCAGGTTTCCAGTCGTAGTTATTGTTTTCTGCAAGCTTTTGCGTGAAAATGAAATCAGGATTATTCCGAAATTCTTCAACTAAATGATCTTGTATCATATCAGCTGGTACTTCCGGTAGTAGTTTTGAGACATCTCTCAGTTTGTGGTCGTGATTGAGCTTTTCTTCAATAATGGATTTGTAAGGTTCCTTGAATACATCATAAAAATTATCTCCCCATGGCGTTTCTTCTAAATCGAGCTGATACTGCTCATTTAAGGATAAAAGCAAATATGGAAGATAAGCCTGGTGATTGTATTTTTCGAACATTACACCGGCTTGAACCCCTGTCATGTCGTAGGCGCCGCTCATAGGCGAAGAGGCGGTAACTTGAAATTCTGTATAATATTCTTCCTGAATCATTTTGTGCGCGGCCATGGTAGCATGTCCCCCTTGAGAATAACCAGTAATAAACAACTGATGATTGCTTTGAACACCTTGATCTGCATTAAATTCTCGAATAGCACGCAGCATGTCGATATTAGCAAAGGCTTCACTTTCAGCTATTTGGTAGAGGTGGTGTTTGTCTCCTTTACCTAAACCAATATAATGCGGAAAAGCAGCGGCATAGCCATCCGTAGCAAAAGCAATACATCCCACTTGGAGGCCACCGAGTTCTACGTCGAACTCTTTTTTGAGCGTTGTTCCATGATTCATGACCATAGTCGGTAAAGCTTCATCACAGTCTTGTGGCAAGTAATAAAAACCAGAAGCAAGGATTTCGGATCCATCATGCCAGCGACTTTTATAGATGATTTCGTATACATCTACTGAGTATCGAACAGGAGTGATGAACTCTTTAATTTTATTTTCCTTCCACTTTGCTTCAAGCTCTTCTTTGGTGAAAGTGGTCACTTTCTCATAGCTAACCAAAAAATCATTGGCAAAACTGAATTGAAAAAAACTGATTAGCAGTGTGGCAATAAGTAGTCTGGACATTAGGTGTTTATTTTCGGATAAAGGTAGAAAACTATGCGGAAATTACACCGCTTCCAATGAGTTCGTTTCCTTTGTACCAAGCAATAAACTGGCCTGCTGCGGCTCCCTTTTGAAATTGCTCAAAAACAGCATACAAATTTCCCTCTTTATGATGCAAGGTGCAAGGACTAAGCGCCTGTCGGTATCGGATTCGTGCTACATATGAAGCGCTTTCATCATTCGCTAAGATTTTTTCTCTATTAAGCCAATGAATGTCCTCGGCTTCAATTTTCAGCACTTTTCTATGTAACCCGGGATGATCCTCTCCTTGTCCTACGTAGATGATATTTTCTTTCGTGTCGGTGGCCAATACGAATAAAGGTAGAGGTGTCCCGCCTATACCCAAGCCTTTTCGTTGACCGATAGTGTAGAAATGGGCTCCCTGATGAACACCAATTTGCTCTCCGTCAGACGGCGCGTAAGTATATGGCAGTGATAAGCCAACAAAATCATCCTTGTTCCAATCCTTGGCATACATCCGATGGTCTGCCGATATTTCTATGACTTTACCCTCTTTGGGTTTAAGTTGTTGCTGCAAAAACTCCGGTAATCTAACCTTACCAATAAAACAGAGTCCTTGTGAGTCTTTCTTTTCAGCGGTAATTAAACCTTGCTCAGCTGCGATGGCTCTAACTTCACTTTTTTGTAGGTGACCTATCGGGAAAAGCGCCTTGCCTAGTTGCTCTTGATTAAGCTGACAAAGGAAATAGCTTTGGTCTTTGTTGGGATCCGCTCCTGCGAGCAAATGATGAACTTCTTTTCCTTCTTCGATGGTTGTTGTTTTTTGACAATAATGGCCTGTTGCCACAAAATCGGCACCGAGTTGCAGTGCTTTTTCGAGGAATAAATCAAACTTCACCTCGCGATTGCAAAGAATGTCTGGATTTGGCGTTCTACCTGCTTGATATTCTTCAAACATATAATCGACAATACGTTCTTTGTATTCTTCACTAAAGTCTATTACCTGAAAGGGGATACCGAGCTTCTCAGCCACAAGCAATGCATCTTTACTGTCTTCGACCCATGGGCATTCCTCAGAAATGATAACTTCATCGTCTACCCAATTGCGCATAAACAGGCCAATCACCTCATAGCCTTGTTGCTTGAGTAGATAAGCTGCTACACTACTATCTACTCCTCCAGATAGACCGACAACTACACGTGTTAACATGTGCACAAAGATACGAAGTGAAAGTCGTAGCTTTGTTTCGGACGAGAATTATTTTATGTTAACATCAACTACATTTACTTGGATTTGGATAGGCGTGGCGGTTATCACCTTCTTCTATCTTTTGTTTTTCAAGACCGCTCCCTACGGTCGGCACAGCAGTGTGAATTGGGGCCCAATGATAAGCAATCGCTTGGGGTGGATTTTAATGGAGCTACCTGCTTTGTTATTATTCTTTGTTTTTTTCTATACTCAAAAAGAATTCATCAGCTATGGTGTGGCGGTCTTTTTGGTGTTGTGGTTTATTCATTACTTTAATCGTTCGGTGATTTTTCCTTTGCGGATTAAAACGGCAGGCAAGAAAATGCCCGTAGTAATTATGCTATCCGCCATTTTTTTTAATACTATAAATACCGGGATTATTGCGAGCTATTTAGCTAATAATTCCGAGCAATATGGATTAGATTGGTTTACTACTTGGCAATTTGTTTTGGGTCTAACTCTCTTTGTTACAGGATTTTTCATCAATCAATACAGTGATTATTTACTCATCAATCTAAGAAAACCCGGTGAAACCAATTATAAAATTCCCAATGGCTTTCTATTTCGTTTTATTTCTTGTCCCAATTTGTTTGGGGAAGTGATTGAATGGTTGGGCTTTGCTATCATGACCTGGTGTTTGCCATCTTGGGCTTTCTTTATCTGGACCTTTGCGAATTTGGCACCGCGCGCTATTTCTCATCACAAGTGGTACCTACAGAAGTTTCCAAATTATCCAAAAAGCAGAAAAGCGATTCTTCCGTTTGTTTGGTAA
>JAFMKE010000034.1 GCA_017853115.1 Verrucomicrobiota bacterium | reverse complement strand
CGTTCATAAAAATGAATATCCAATGTTCCGGTATCGCGGGTAAAGGATTTTAATCCACTTGGGCACTCGGGACATCCGAGGTTGCACGTGGTAGTTGGTTCAATTGAAATATTAAAAGGCACTCCCCATTGAATCGGCTTACCCAGCTTCGTAGATAGGATGAAGGACGACCAAACTTTCGCGACATTCCAAAGTTTACGGAGGCTAAACTTGCCAATGAAATTTATAGTGTCTGTCCAACTTAACATGTACGCAAAGAAAAGGCTTTTTACTTAGTTGAGGAAAGAAAGCTATCCATATAAAAATTGTTAAGTTCTACTGAAATAGTGCGAATATCTTAACTTTGCCAGGCATGTCGATTCGCGTTGAACAATTAACCAAGGAATATGGCGCTCAGCGAGCGGTTGATGGGGTTTCTTTTGAAATTCCTAAGGGACAAGTACTTGGTTTTCTTGGACCGAATGGTGCAGGTAAGTCAACAACGATGAAAATGATTACGGGCTTCGTAGAACCCAGTGCCGGTCAAATTGAGGTGTGTGGAATCAAAACGGCCGAAAACCCTATGGCGGCGAAAGCAAAAATTGGTTACTTACCAGAAAGTAATCCCCTTTACTACGACATGTTTGTCAAAGAATACTTGCATTTTGTAGCGAGGATATATGGTTTGAAGTCAATCAAGACGCGTGTCAAAGAGATGGTTGAATTGACAGGTTTAACCCGCGAACAACACAAGAAGATCGGTCAGTTGTCGAAAGGATACAAACAAAGGGTAGGACTCGCACAGGCCATGATTCATGATCCAGAAGTGTTAATTTTAGATGAACCTACATCGGGGCTTGACCCCAATCAACTCGAGGATATTCGATCGCTTATCGTTGATCTAGGCAAGGAGAAAACGGTGATTTTGTCTACGCATATCATGCAGGAAGTGGAAGCGATGTGTGAACGAGTAATCATTCTGAACAAAGGTAAAATTGTAGCAGATAATAAGACGGGAAGTTTAAAAAGCTCGCCCAAAAAACGAGATGTTGTTTGGTTTAAAGTCAAAGACAAACAAGCTAAGGATTTTAATCTTGAACATATTCGTGTAACAACGGGAGAGGCGGGATTTCTCATCGCAGAGGCTAGTAATCGAAGTGATTTGGCTGAGGAAATATATCGGTATTGCGTAGAAAGAGGGTATGTGTTGCAGCATTTGGCGCAAGAACAGTCTTCTCTAGAAGATGTATTTAAAAATTTAACCAAGTAAATGGGAACGATTTTTCTTAAAGAACTCAATCAATTTTTTAGCTCCTTGGTGGGCTACATAGCTATCGGTATCTTTTTGGTTATGAGTGCCTTGTTTACCTTCATTTTTCCTGCTACCTCTGTGCTTGATGCAGGTTTTGCTAGTTTAGATTCTTTCTTTAGCAATGCGCCCTTATTTTTCTTGTTTTTAGTTCCTGCCATCACCATGCGGATGTTTGCCGAAGAGTACAATACGGGAACAATTGAACTTCTAATTACCAAGCCAGTAAGTTTAAAAGCGATCATCGGTGGAAAATACCTCGCTGCTTTGAGTATTGTGTGCTTATCTGTTTTGCCGACAACCGTTTACTACTTTAGCGTTTACAAGCTAGCCTCTCCAGTAGGCAATGTTGATACCGGCGGAATCATTGGTTCTTATTTCGGTTTGTTACTTTTGGGCGCTTCATTTGTTGCTCTAGGCACACTAAGTTCAGCGGTTACCAATAATCAAATTATCGCTTTCCTTCTCGGTGTATTACTTTGTTTTGGTTTGTACATGGGCTTGGATTTTCTGGCGCAGTTGCCATTTTTTGTTGGTCGATTGGATTATTTTATTGAGCATCTCGGAATAAATGCCCACTATGTTTCCATGAGTCGCGGGGTGATTGATACGCGCGATTTACTCTACTTTTTTAGTTTGATTTTTATATCGCTTGCATTCACTCAACTGTTAACGAGTAAGCAGAAATAAGTATGAAGTTTTTGAAAGCACATATCAACACCATCCTACTTATTGGCATTCTTATTTTTGTGAATGTGGTTGGGTCTTTCTTTTTCAAACGCTTCGATTTAACCGAGGAGAAGCGGTATTCTATTTCAGATCCCACGAAAGATTTTCTCAAAAATCTGGATGATGTGGTGACCATTCGTGTCTATTTGACGGGCAACTTGCCATCGGGCATGAGAGAGTTGGAGAAGAGTATCGAAAATACCTTGAACGAGTTTAAAGCCTATGCAGGCACTCAACTGGAATTTGAGTTCGTGGATTTGGCCGCCTATGACAAAGAAGTTCAGGAGGAAGAGGGTAAAATTCTCATGAGTAAGGGCTTAAATCCGATAAGTTTAACGGTCGTGGAAAGCGGAGAGCAAACGCAACGTATTTTGTTTCCGGGAGCTATCATTTCATACAAAGGAAGAATGCTCAGTACCACCTTACTCGAAAATAAAGTGGGATATGATCAGTATCAAATCTTGAATAATTCCATGGTACTGGTGGAATACAAATTGGCTAATGCTATTCAAAAATTACAACAAACGCATCAACCCTTGCTTGCTTTTAGTAATGGGCATGGCGAAGTGCCGCAAGCGCAATTGGGTGAAGTAATCAAGGATTTACAAGCGCAGCAGTTTGCCGTATCAACCATAGATTTGAGTATAGGAAATAAAGTCGATGACTTAGTGGATGTTTTGATTTTTGCGAAACCAACCCAAGCGTTTACCGAAAAGGAGAAGTACAAGATTGATCAATATCTTATGCGTGGTGGTAAAATACTTTGGCTTTTAGACCAGATGGCTGTCGATATGGACAGTCTTATGGGTAAAGATTTTTATTTGGCACAAGCGCGCGACATCAATCTGGATGACATGCTTTTTCAATATGGTGTGCGAATCAATGATGATCTCATCCTGGATTTGCAAAACACTCGCTTGGAAATTCAAACTGGATTTTTGAATAACCAGCCTCAGATGCAATGGTTTAACTGGCCCTATTACAACTTAATGCTGGGGAACGATGCGCATCCCGTTTCTCGTAATTTGGCACCAATTGCTGGCCGATTCACTAGTACAATAGATACCATAAAAAATGGAAGTATTCAAAAGGAGGTCTTGTTAACCAGTTCGGCATATGCCAAAGCCTTGTTTGCGCCTGCTCGTGTATATCTGGGTTTGGTAAAAGAGTCAATGGATCCTGCGCTTTTTAGGCAAGTTGATTTGCCGACAGCCGTGTATTTATCTGGCGAGTTCCCATCGATTTTTAGAAATCGGGCGTTCACAGGGGCTTATGCCGCCATGATAGATACTATAGAAGAATTGAAGTATATAGATAAGAGCTCAGCTGATGCGAAAATGATTGTAATTTCCGAT
The DNA here is from genome assembly GCA_017853115.1 of Verrucomicrobiota bacterium. Classification (GTDB taxonomy): domain Bacteria; phylum Bacteroidota; class Bacteroidia; order Chitinophagales; family UBA8649; genus JAFMKE01. Next base: position 13,404 of record JAFMKE010000034.1, on the reverse strand, counting down.
GGCGATATGATTACTAATCAAGAAAGAAAAGGAAAACAGTTGCCGGTAGGATATGCCACCTATGGTGCGAATAATGATGCCATGGTTTTTGACAACAAGCCTTTCTTTTTGAATTGTGTAGAGTATTTGATGGATGAGAATAATCTGATAGAAACGCGCAACAAAGTTGTGAAGCTTCGTCAGCTGGATTTAACGAAAGTAAAAGAGAAGAAGGGAATAATTCAGCTTAATGCGCTTGTTTCGCCTGTACTGATTTTAAGTTTGTTTGGTCTCTTATATACCTTTATTCGACGAAGAAAATTTGCTTAAATCGCTATGAAAAAAACAGGGATATATTTGGTGTTGTTTTTTGCTTTGTTAGGGGCATCTGTTTGGTTGATCTCAAAAGATAATCAGCCATCTGAAGATGCACAGAAGAATTTTCAGACTCCAGAGATTCTCGAGCTTACTAAAGTAGAGTTAAAAGATAGAAATGGTAATTATACGGTTTTAAATAGAAGAGAAAATAACTGGTTTGTCGACGATGTTCATCCAGCCAGTGAAGTGACCCTCAACGACTTCTTTTATGCTATTGAGCATATGGTGCCTGCTTATCCTGCTCCCAACAACGCCACAGATAATATTATCAAAGCAATGGTGGGTAATTCAACTAAGGTATTTCTCTACAAAGGAAATAGCGATAAACCTTTTAAGGTCTTTGTTGTCGGTGGTCCGAATCATAATCAGGATGGAACATACATGCTGATGGAAGTTGATGGGAAGGCCGCTGAAAAGCCTTATTTAGTCCAGTTGCCTGGTTTTAAGGGTTACATTGGTCCTCGCTTTACCGCACTACGAAAATATTGGATTGGTTCGCGTTTTACCAATTTTCTGCCGGAGGAAATCAAGTCTTTAAGATATACCTATCTCCAAGAGGATAGCAGTCAATCATTCATTCTGCAACGAACAGCAGGAAGTTTTGAAATGATCAATGGCACACAGACATATCCAATGGAGAGTTTGAATGCAGCCCTGGTTCAAGGATTGTTTAGTGTTTTTATGGATCTTAATTTCGAGCAGCACCAAGACAGTATCCCGGATAAGGAACGAGTGATTAATGAACTTGGATTTTTGGATTTAGAGATTGAGCTTACTGATGGAAACAAAAGAAAAGTGAGCGTGTATAAGAAGCCCTATCCAGATATAACAAATATTCCTCTTGATGCGGAAGGGAATCGATTGGAATTTGATAAAAATCAGTTTTACGCTTTTGATTACGCCAGTGAATCTTTTTTTACCGCTCAATATTTTAGCTTCGGTAAGGTCTTTCTAAAAGCTGAAGACATCTTGAAAAAATAGACTTTTCGGTAGACCTGCTAAGTTTAAAAAACTTAGCAGGTCTACCAATCAATCACTAGGTCAATAAAATAAATCAAAAATTAAGATTTTCCATCCCTTTGTCGCTATATTTGTATGTATTAAATTAAAGCAAGACCTATGCGATTTGTTGTATCAACCACTCAATTACTTAAGAAACTTCAGCTGATTAGCGGCGTCATAAGTTCAAATACTGTTTTACCTATTTTGGAAGATTTCCTTTTTGATATTCAAGATGGGAAAATTAAGGTGTTCGCTACGGATTTGGAAACTTCAATGAGCACGGAAATTGATGCTGAGTCAAAAGAAACGGGAAGAATTGCTATTCCAGCTAAAATTTTGTTGGATACCTTAAAAACCTTGCCTGAGCAGCCTTTAACTTTTGCTTTTGATGAAAAGACTTTCGGTATTGAAATCAGTTCTTCAACGGGTAAATACAAGTTGGCAGGTGAGAATCCAGAGGATTTTCCAAAGATTCCTACAACAGAGGATGCTACAGAAGTTGAAATTCCATCGGAGGTTTTAGGTCGTGCTATAGGACAAACATTGTTTGCGGTAAGTAATGATGAATTGCGTCCGGCAATGACAGGAGTTTTATTCCAATTGCAGCCTGATGGTATGACATTCGTTTCTACGGATGCGTCTAAATTGGTTAAGTATAAGCGTACGGATGTTGTCGCGCAAGAAGCGGCTTCATTCATTGTACCGAAGAAAGCTTTACAATTGTTAAAGGGAAGTTTGCCAACAGAGAACACGCAAGTTCAAGTAAGTTATAATTCTTCCAATGCCTTTTTTAGCTTCGCCGAAACCCAGTTGATTTGTCGTTTAGTGGATGCCAAATACCCAGATTATAATGCAGTAATTCCAGTGGATAATGATAATTTATTGACTGTTGGTCGAATGGATTTTTTGAATACGCTCAAGAGAGTGAGTATTTTCTCCAATAAAACGACTTACCAATGCGTTCTAAACATTGCAGGAACGGAATTAAAGGTTTCATCCCAAGATTTAGATTTCAGTAATGAGGCATTCGAGCGTTTGAATTGTACTTATGACGGAGACGATTTAGAAATTGCTTTCAATGCTAGATTCCTCATCGAAATGTTGGGGGTATTGGAAACCGAAGAAATCAAAATAGAGTTATCTTCTCCTACTCGTGCAGGTATCTTAGTTCCAGGTGACACAGAAGATGGTGAACAATTATTGATGCTGGTGATGCCAGTAATGCTTAATCATTAATAGCTTATGAGATTTTTATTTATCGCGCTACTTACTTTTTTTGTTTTTGGAACCACACTTCAGTCGTGTAGTCACTCTACTTGTCCTACCTATTCTACAAGTGGACCATCAAAAGGAGTTCAAAAGAAGATAAAGAAAAGCCGCGCAGCTTATTCGAAGAGCGACAAGAAAGCTAAATCGAAAAAAGGAAAAGCCATCCAAGGCTTAGATGGGTAAGCTGGAATTTCCTTTTGATCGTGTATCTGTAATTTCTCAAGGCTAGATTTACTTTACTCTCCACTTTCAAGCACGCCACTTGAACTTATCACCCGGAAAGTAGTTCTTCTGTTTTCTTGGTGTTCCTCCTCTGAGCATTGAACACCATTTTTACAAGCGTTGATTAGCTTTGTTTCTCCATAGCCTTTCGCACTTAATTGTTCGGCCGGAACACCCTTGGAAATGAAATAATCTACAACGGATTGCGCCCTTCGTTGGCTCAAATCTTTGTTGTAACTATCACTACCTCGACTATCGGTATGCGAGCCAATCTCAATAGTCAAATCATTATTTTCTTCAAAGAAAGAAACAAGTTTGTCGAGTACAGGAAGCGATTCTTCCCGCAGACTCGCTTTGTCATAATCGTAGTAGATGTTTTGAATAACGATTTCCTTTTCCGGGAAAATGCGTTCTAACTCTACTTCTTTAAATAGGGTGATTAGCACACTGTCTTTACTTCGTAAGTCTTTGGTGGTAAAACTTATACTTTTATTGAAGTAGTCCGTTTTGGATATCAAAACTTTATAATCGCTTTCAGCGGCTAAATCAAAATTAACAATGCCATCGGCTGGCGTGTTTTTATTCGTGTTTAACAAGCTCACGGTGGCATTGTCCAAGGGTTGAGTACCTAATACTTCACTTTCGCTGTTCGTTGGATCTGCGTATTGCTTTTCGAGGACCTTAAGTTCTAGGGCATACAAATTGAAGAAAATTTTCTCAAAAATATAAATATCGTCACTCCCTTTACCCGATTGGCGATTGGAGCTAAACAAGCCTTTTTCCAATATCCTGGATTGGTCATCTTCCTGAGCTTCTTTGATATATGTGAGACTAAAGTCATCAGCCCCACTGTTGATTGGAAAGGGTAGGATTTGGGAAGGGCCAAAAGCAAACTTGTCAGGAGCCGCTTTAAATATGTCCAGACCACCATAACCTTGTTTGCCATCTGAAGAGTAGTACAAATTACCCTTGCTATCTGTGGTGGGGAACAACTCATCCTTTTCGGTATTCACAGAGAAGCCGGCATTGTAGGGTTGACTCCAGCCATCGCCATCCTTTAGCATAAAGTAGATATCATTTCCGCCGTAGCCATATTCCGCATCGCTTGAAAAATATAAGCGCTGACCATCGGCACTCAAATGAGGCTGACCTATATTTACCGAATCAGAGAATATGGAAACTAACTCGGGCTCATACCAGTTTTCGCCATCTGCTTCTGCCATGTATACCCGGCAATAGCTGTCGCCAAACTCAAGGTAATCGCAACGTGTGAAATACATAGTCTCATAATCCTTAGAAAAGCTAGCAATTCCCTCAGGGAGTTCGGAGTTGATGGGGGCCGGTAAAGCCTTAACTTGACCCCAAGTGTCGCCCTGCCGTGAAGCTTCAAATAAATCTGAGCTTTTAGAATTGTCCCAAGGTTGGGTTAAATCGCCCATACTCGAAGCACGAGAACTTGTAAAAATGAGCTTCCCATCGCGAAACAAACTACTGGCATAATCGGAGGAAGAAGAATTGATGTTTTCTAGGTTAGTAAGCCTGAGATTAGACCGGTTAACATCATAGTTTATCATTTCCTCGCAAAAGTTTATGTGTGTGGCGGAATAGAAGAAGTCATTAGTTAAATCTTTGTATTGATTTAAGCTGCTTAGGGCTTCCGTATATTGCTCGTTTTGTTTTTGAGCTAAGGCCAAATCAAACAAGTATTGGGGATTGGAATCTAGCGCAACGATTTTTTTAAGGGTCTCTACCTGCTTATCACCCCGGCTCATGTGGTCGTATGCTTCGGCAAGCATCTTTAGTTTTTCAATTTGCTGAAAAACATCTTTTTCTTCATTGACTTCTTTTTCTAAGAGCTGACTGGCTTGAACAAATTTCTTTTGTTCGAATGCTTCTGTGCCATTGTTAATGATCACTTGACCACTCTTGCAAGAGGCGAATAACAACAATAAAATGTAAGCAAAATGAGTAAAACGCATTATATCAAAGATAGCATGAATTTGAGAAGTATTTTTCCTGCTTAAGTAAAATTTTGTCCGCGTGCTTCTCGGTTGTCTGAGTAGACTTAACTAAATCGGATAGCTTTGATTGCATCAATCTTATTGACAAGCATAGCGGGTAGTAAGAGGAATATGGCTCCGGTAATCAAGGTGAATATATTTAAGAAAATCAGCCATGACCATTCTAATTTAACTGGGGCATAACTGATGTAGTAGGAGTCTTCAGGGAGTTTAATTAAGTGCGTGATATCTTGAATAAAGCATAAACCAAGCCCTATGATATTCCCAAATAAAATGCCTAAGCCGATGATGAAAATGCCATTCCAAACGAAAATATTTCGGACTTGTTTGTTTGGGCTTCCAAGCGCTTTTAAGGTGCCAATCATTTTTGTTCGTTCCAAGATTAAAATCAGCAAGGAAGTAATCATGTTTACGGCGGAAACCAATAGCATCACAGAGAGAATGACTATCTCATTCGTATTTTGTAAGGCCAGCCAGTTGAAAATATCCGGTTTAAATTCTTTAATGGTTTGGGCATAGAGCTTGTCATCGATCGAATGATAGATTTCCTCGCCGATTAAATCAAGGGGTTCGCGTTGTAACTGAAAAGCTTCATCTCTTGGTAAAAATATACCCGCAATTTTCTTCGCGTACACAAAAAGTTTGGGTTCTTCAAGGGCTTTGGGTTCAATAAATAACTCAAATCCACCAACCTCATCCTTCGACCAGCCATTTAAATCTTGAATCACTGCAATGTCAATCCAGGCATATTGTTTATCAAATTCTTCAAGGCCAGAGTTGTATATTCCACTGACTTCGAAGCTTCTTTTCCGTACTTTGGCATCATCTTCCAGGAAACTGATGAGTATTTTGTCGCCGACTACTAACTGCAATCGAGAGGCTGTGATACTGGAAATAAGAATGCCTTTGTTGTTTTTGTCTTCAACAAGTGGGAATAATTCTCCTTGCTCAATATAATCCGCGAACGGGTCAACTTTAAAATCGCTACCGATTCCTTTTAAAACAATTCCTTCAAAATCCTCTTTGGTGTGAATGATTCCTCCTTTTAAGGCAATGGATTGTATGTGATCAACATGTTCAAATTGCGCTGGATTTGCATAGATTGTACTTAATTTTGAAACAGGTTCTTTGTCCAAAGTTTCAGTAGCTTTAAAAGGCGTGATAATAACATGAGCCCAAAAACCAAATACTTTTTGACTGATGGTTTGTTGAAATCCACTGATGAGCGCAGTAGCAATAATCATTACCACTAAACTCAATGCAACAGCCGTTACGGATATTTTAAGAATGAAACGTGAAAAAGCGTGATGCTGATTCAGCGCTATCTTTTTTACAATGAAAAGTGGAAAATTCATACGCTTTACAAGTACATAATTAATAGCTTTTATTAATAAAAAGAAACATAAAGCAAGTATTTTTGAAAGATATGATTTCAATTCAATCACTCGGGCTATTGCTCTTTGGCTTTTTGATGTTGGCCCAAGGATGTTCTGCCCAAGAAACTGGGGTGCAGTCAGGGCTAGTGGAAAAAGAAAATCCTGATATTCGGGAGATATATACAGGTGCAGACTATTTATTGAGGGATCCCGCGCAATTGGCAGGCAAGCATCTCGGACTAGTGGTCAATCAAACATCCATGGTTGGCGGCAAACACTTAGTGGATACCTTACTTAAATTGGACATCGATATCCTGAATATTTTTGCTCCCGAGCACGGCTTTCGCGGACAGGCCGATGCGGGAGAGGTGGTTAAAGATGGTGTTGACGTGCAAACGGGTTTGCCTATCGTTTCGCTTTATGGAAGTCACAAGAAGCCTACTTCAATTGATTTGGAAGGCATAGATCTGGTTATTTTTGATATTCAAGATGTGGGGGCTAGATTTTACACCTATATTTCAACGCTTCATTATGTGATGGAAGCTTGTGCAGAAGCAGGCATCGAAGTGCTCGTTTTAGACAGACCAAATCCGAATGGTTTTGTAGTAGACGGTCCTGTGCTTGATATGGCCTATACTTCTTTTGTTGGGAAGCATCCAGTTCCTGTTTTGCATGGAATGACTGTAGGCGAATATGCCCAGATGATTAATGGAGAAGCTTGGTTGAGCGATGGAATACAATGTGAGTTATCCATTATTCCATGTGTTAACTATACGCACAACGATCGCTATAGTCTTCCGGTTAAGCCCTCACCTAATTTGCCCGATGATCGGGCGATTGCCTGTTATCCATCCACTTGTTTTTTTGAAGGAACAGTGATTAGTGAAGGGCGTGGAACGGATTATCCATTTCAAGTTTTTGGTGCTCCTGAACTGGACTCAGCACTGTGCTCATTTACTTTCACGCCAATCAGTAAGTCTGGAGCTAAGCATCCTAAGTTTGAAGGTAAGCCGTGTTATGGATTTAGTATTGTCGATGTACCCAATGATTTTGAGGAACAAATTGGTGTCAACTTGAATTACTTAATACATTTGTATAATCTTTATCCGGAGCCAGCAGTTTTTTTTCTCGCGAATGGATTTTTTGATAAGTTAGCAGGTGGTAAGGAGTTACGCGAAGCGATTATTAATGGACAAACGGCAGAGGAGATTAAGGCATCATGGCAAGATGATTTATTCGCGTTTAAAGCAAAGAGAAAACAGTATTTACTTTATCCAGATTTTGAATGATTTATGACAGTTGAGTTAGTAGTTTATATTTTGATTGGGGCCAATGTGTTGTTTTCGTGGCAAGCGTTCAGCAATTCCGATTTGTTTAATCGATTCAAGTTTCGAGTGGGAAGCATTCTGCAAGGAAAGGAATATGTTCGTATGGTGAGTAGTGCTTTTCTGCACGGCAATATGACGCATTTATTAGTCAATATGATTGCCTTGTATTCCTTTGGAATAGCGATGTCTTACTCGATAAGTACGATGCAGTTTATTCTGCTATATGCACTAAGTTTGTTGGCGGGCAATGGCTTGGCTTTATTTTTTAATCGATATAATTATAATTACAGTGCAGTTGGTGCGAGTGGTGCGGTGAGTGGAGTTGTGTTTGCGAGTGTCTTATTTTACCCCGATGGTAAGGTGTTGTTATTTTTCATTCTTCCTTTGAAGACTTGGATGTTTGGTATCCTGTATTTGCTTTATTCGGTTTACGGAATGAATCGGCAAAATGATAACATTGGCCATGAAGCGCATTTGGGTGGTGCCGTGGCGGGTGTTCTGCTTGCTTTGGCATTTGAACCGAGCTTGGCACTTAAAAACTGGTGGTTAACCGCCGCGCTTTTACTTATTCCTCTACTCATTTTATTTATTAAACCTAAAGGAGCAAATCAAGGATTTCAGTTTACTGTGCTGAATGATGATGTCAAGCTTACTAAGCGAAGCGTGGAAGATTTGTATTACAATAAGGAGTTTGAGCAGGAGAAGGAGTTAAATGCTTTGTTAGAAAAGGTAAGTGAATACGGCATAGATAGTTTGAGTAGTAAAGAGCGTAAGCGATTGGAGGAATTGTCGAGATGAATCGAAGCTTGTTTATAAATATCAAAGAGCTGGTCCAAGTTCGTGAAGGGAAGCCAATTCCCATTTGCGGTTCGGCCATGCGTGATCTTCCCAGTATCCAAAATGCTTGGATGCTTATTGAAGATGAACGCATTATTGATTATGGGGAGATGTCTAATTGTCCGGTCGGAGAAGAACAAGTTTTTGATTTAACAGGACGCATGGTTCTTCCTACTTGGGTAGATAGTCATACGCATATTGTCTTTGCAGCAAGTAGGGAAGAAGAGTTTGTCATGAAGATTGAGGGCAAGAGCTATGAAGAAATTGCTGCGGCTGGTGGCGGCATTTTGAATTCTGCTCGAAAGTTGCGCGCTACCACTGAGGATGAGCTGTATGAACTGGCAGCCAGTCGATTAGAGCAGTTGATGCGATTAGGGACAGGGGCCATTGAGATTAAAAGTGGTTATGGACTCAGTGTGGAGAGTGAGCTCAAAATGCTTCGGGTGATTGCTCGGTTAAAGGCGAATTTTTCTCTTCCGATTAAGGCCAATTTGCTGGCTGCTCATGCAATTCCAGAGGAGTATAAGGCTAATCGAGAAGCCTATATAGATTTAATTGTAGAAGAGATTATACCGAAGGTTGCCAAGGAGGAACTCGCTGATTTTGTAGATGTGTTTTGTGAGAAAGGATTCTTTACGGTAGAGGAGACCGAACGGTTACTACGTGCCGGGAAAAATTATGGGCTCAAGCCTAAAATTCACGCGAATCAGTTGGCGGTAAGTGGAGGAGTGCAGGTTGGTGTAGCAAATAACGCCATATCCGTTGATCATTTGGAACAGATAGGCGATGCGGAAATTGAGGCGCTGAGTGGTTACCAAACGATGCCTGTTGTTTTACCGTCTTGTTCATTTTATTTGGGGATTCCATATGCACCTGTTAGACGAATGATGAATGCTGGATTACCAGTGGCTATAGCGTCTGATTATAATCCAGGGAGTACACCCAGTGGTAATATGAATTTTTTAGTAAGTCTGGCATGTATTCAATTGAAAATGTTGCCGCAGGAAGCCATTAATGCAGCTACTATCAATGCCGCATTTGCCATGGATGTTCAAGATGAAGTGGGTAGTATAAGCCGTGGAAAACTGGCGAATTTTATCATAACAGAAAAGATTCCTTCGCTCAGTTACCTTCCTTATAGTTTTGGTGAAAATTGTATCCATCAAGTATGGATTGCAGGTTCACCTTTATCTTAACTTTGTGATTCATGATGTTTCAAGTTGTTCTAATATTTTTCTACGCCGCGGTGTTTGCATTTTTAGTATTCAAGCTGTCATTTTTTGCCATCCAAGGTTTAAAAAAAGCACATCTAGTCGGCTTATGGTTTTTTAAGGTGTTGGGGGCTCTGTTGTATGTGTTTATCGCGAAGTATGTCATAGAAGGAGGGGATATTTTTAATTATTATGAGGATGGATTGATTGTTTATGATAATCTCCTTGCTGGGGATTTTCTTACCTACATGCAACTCACTTTCGGTCTAAATAATGTGGCGATAAGTTCAAACATAGCGGCGAGCGTTGATGCTATGGGGTATTGGTTTGATACTTCGGCATACATGATGGTGCGACTCAATGCCTTGTTTAACCTCTTTACTTTCGGAACTGGTGTGTATGTGAACGCTATTTTTTTTGCATTTATCTCCTTTTTAGCGGCTATATGCTTAGCGAAGGTATTCCAGCAAATGTTAAATCCGGGGACGAAAGTGTTACTCGTTCCCTTCTTGATGCCTAGTCTTTGGTATTGGACTGCTGGCATGCATAAAGAAGGATTTAGTGTCTTTTTAGCTGCTTTGCTTATGTTTGGATTAGTACAGATGCATAAATCCAAGTATCATTACGGCATTTCATTGGTGGTGATAGGTTTTAGCTTGTTGTTTTTTACCCGATTTTTTATTACGGCATTATTGCTGCCTCCATTGCTCGCTTATGCGATTAGTATGCGTTGGTCTAATCTCGCTCCTTTGGCTGTAAATATTGCCGTTTTTTTATTCTTTGGCCTTGTGAGTTATTTGATTCCAAAATTACTTCATACACCTAATTTAGTAGATGCGATAATAGCTAAGAAAGCCTTGTATGAAGCACTGAGCAATGCGAATACGGCGATTGATTTAGGTAGCTACGAGCAGAGTTACTGGGGGATCATTCAATCAACTCCTCAGGCTTTGTTCAATGCAATAGTGCGGCCCCACTTCTTGGATGTTAACTCGGTTTACCTTGGACTTGCGAGTGCAGAGAGTTTGCTAATCACCATTTTGTTTGTCTTGAGTTTATTCTACGTTAAGAATTGCTCGCGCAATGAAAAAGTTATTCTGTACTTGTTTATCAGTTTCTCTTTGAGTTACCTTCTTTTAGCTGGATTGATTGTGCCTAATTTGGGAGCAATTTTAAGGTATCGCAGCGTGGCTTTATTTTTCTTAATACCGTCTTTATTTTTCATTTTAACCAAGAAGGACGAGTTGGATTACTAATTTTGTAAAAAATTAATTCTCTTTTTCTGAAAATGTGGAAAAGTGATTAAATATTTTTCACTTTTTTCTGTAGTAAATGTCTTTTTATGCTATTTTCGTCGAAAATTTTTAAAAAATATGAAGAATTCAAGAAAGTCAGGTGTTGAAATGGCTACTCAGCGAAAAAAAATCAATGTAAAGCTGCCAAACAAGAGAATCTCTGAATACTATGGGGAGAATGTCTTTACGGAAGCCACGATGAAAAAATATCTTTCTGAGGATGCTTATGAAAGTTTTAAATCAGCTATCCATACAGGAAAGAAAATTGATCGTAATACAGCGGATCAAGTAGCAGCAGCCATGAAGTCTTGGGCTATTGAAAAAGGAGCGAAATCGTATACCCACTGGTTTCAACCGTTAACAGGTAGCACGGCAGAAAAACACGATACTTTTTTCGTTCCAACAGCAGATGGAGCAGGAATGGAGACTTTTAGTGGAGATTCTTTAGTACAGCAAGAGCCTGATGCTTCTTCATTTCCGAACGGAGGAATTCGTCAAACTTTTGAAGCCAGAGGCTATACTGCTTGGGATCCTACTTCCCCCGCCTTTATCATGGAGATTGGTGATGGAATTACGCTGTGTATTCCAACGATTTTTATTTCGTACACGGGGGAAAGTTTAGATCATAAAGCCCCTTTGTTAAAATCTTGTCACTTTTTGGAAAATGCCGCCTTACCTGTTGTTAATTTATTCGATAGACATGCTACTAAAGTACAAGCCACTTTGGGATGGGAACAGGAGTATTTTGTAGTAGATGAGGCTTTGTTTTACGCTAGACCGGATTTAGTTTTGAGTGGCCGAACGCTACTAGGGCATGCGCCTGCTAAGGGACAGCAGTTAGACGATCATTACTTTGGAGCCATTCCAGAGCGCGTTTATGACTTTATGTTAGATTTTGAGCGAGAGGCACATAAACTAGGTATTCCTGTGCGTACTCGTCACAATGAGGTGGCTCCAAGTCAGTTTGAGTTAGCTCCCATGTTTGAAGAAGTGAATGTGGCTGTGGATCACAACCAGTTGATTATGGACGTGCTCGAAAGAGTGGGGAAACGTCATAAATTGGCGGTGTTGATGCATGAAAAGCCATTCCAGGGCGTGAATGGTTCGGGTAAGCACAACAACTGGAGTATGAGTACCGATACGGGTAAAAACTTATTGTCGCCGGGTAAGACGCCGAAAAATAACTTGATGTTCTTAACCTTTTTCGTTAACGTGATAAAAGCGGTCAATGAGTATTCTGATTTATTAAGAGCGTCCATTGCTTCTGCAAGTAATGACCATCGTTTGGGTGCCAATGAAGCACCGCCAGCGATTATTTCAGTATTCATTGGATCTCACTTAAGTGCTGTTTTGAAGGAAGTGGCTAAACGCGTAGATAAAGGGAAATATGATGAAGCCAAGAATGCTACCTTGAAGCTGGATATTCATAATAAGATTCCGGATGTATTATTAGATAATACAGACAGAAACCGTACTTCACCATTTGCCTTTACAGGAAACAAATTTGAGGTTAGAGCGGTAGGAAGTACAGCAAACTGTGCTTGGCCAATGACTGTATTGAATACCATTATGGCCAATCAGTTGGTTGAGTTTAAGAAGGAAGTGGATAAGTTGATGAAAGAGGGAGAAAAGAAAGAAGGAGCAATCCTTCGGGTGATTCGTCGTTACATCAACTCTTCGAAAAACATCTTGTTTGAAGGCGATAACTACAGCGATGAGTGGGCAAAAGAGGCTGAAAAGCGTGGATTGAGCAATGTGAAAACGACTGCTTATGCTTTAGATTTCTTGAGTGCCAAAAAGGCGAAAGATGTTTTTGTTAAGAATAGCATTTTTAGCGAAGTTGAGTTAGAAGCCCGAAGTGAAATTTTTTATGAGGCCTATACGTTGAAGTTGCAAATCGAAGCAAGAACCTTGGGCGAAATGGCTTTGAATGAAATTTTGCCCGTAGCGATTACTTATCAAAATCAATTGATTAAGAATGCACAGGGATTAAAAGAACTGGGATTGAAGAAAGAAAGTTATCAGTCGCAACTGAATTTGATTGAGCGCATTTCGAATCACATCAATGTGATTGAAAGTGATGTTGCCGCGATGATTGAAGAAAGAAAGAAAGCGAATAAGGTTGAGCACGCTTCCGATAAAGCAAAAGCCTATTGCGATCAGGTGAAGCCGTACTTTGATAGTATTCGTTACCACTGCGACAAGCTAGAGCTAATCATTGATGATAAGCTTTGGCCATTACCGAAGTACAGAGAACTTTTATTCTTAAAATAGGATAGGATCAACCAGACCTACAACCTTTTGTAAACTTGGTAGGTTTTTTCACATAAGTAAAGCGTTCAACTTAGTTTGAACGCTTTTTTATTCCATTTATATTTTCAGATTATATCCTTAACTTTGTTTTAAATTTTGGCTTCGTAGTTCAACTGGATAGAATATCAGATTTCGGCTCTGAGGGTTGGGGGTTCGAATCCCTCCGAGGTCAC
>JAFMKE010000033.1 GCA_017853115.1 Verrucomicrobiota bacterium | reverse complement strand
CTGAAACACTTGAAGTGAGAGACAGTTAAAAATTAAAAATTAGGAATTAAGAATTAAAAATTGCTTGAATTTGAATATCAATTTAAAGCAAGTAGACCTCTTCTTATTTTTATTAGCAAACAGTAATTCCTGATTTTGAATAACTATTGTCCGATGAACTCCAACCTAAGTGAGTTGATTGATTTACTCATCCAGCTGGCGGATCAAGTTTCTCGCTTTTACTAAAGATCAGTAATTCCTAATTTTTAATTTTTCATTCTTAATTGAATTGATTGCTACGCAATCAATTCACGCTTTCTTTCAACTCAACAATAGATTTCTCCGCTTTGCCATCTATCGGTGGATTCGATTTGGCGATTTTCACCTGAACTTTTTTAATGCGCTTGTCCGTTTTAGCTAAGGCATGAACGATGCGTCCAGCCAAGTGCTCAAGCAATTTTGATGGCTTGGCCATTTCAGCTTTTACCACATCGTAAATGATTTGGTAATCAAAGGTATCTTCCAGCTTGTCGGTTTTTACCGATTGGGTACTATCGAACCAAACATCAACATCGGTGTAAAATAAATTGCCTTTTTCTTGCTCTTCCTTAAACACACCATGGTATCCATGTGTTTCAATATTGCTTAATCCGATTTTAATCATAGCTGACTGTTCATCCTGTACCTGTCTAATTGAAATTAGAAGCTAAAATTATACTATTTTTGTTGAATAATTTGAAAACCAAACAAAATGCATCAAGATACTTATACGCACCCTGATTACTATTTAGTGGATGAATTATTGACCGAAGAACACAAGATTATTCGCGATTCTATTCGAAGTTGGGTAAAACAAAAGTTGAGCCCCGTGATTAATGACTATGCGCAGAAAGCAGAGTTTCCTCGTTGGGTAGTAAAAGAATTGGGTGAAATTGGGGCTTTTGGTCCAAGCATTCCTGCGGAATACGGTGGTGGCGGCATGGATGACATCGCTTATGGTATTATTATGCAAGAATTGGAGCGTTGCGACTCGGGAATCCGAAGTACAGCTTCTGTACAAGGCAGTTTGGTGATGTATCCGATTTATAAGTTTGGTAGCGAAGAGCAAAAAAGAAAATATTTGCCTAAGCTGGCAACTGGTGAACTGTTTGGATGCTTTGGTTTAACCGAGCCCAATCATGGAAGTAATCCGGGTGGTATGGAAACCAACATCGTTGATAAAGGCGATCACTACTTGTTAAATGGTGCGAAAATGTGGATTTCAAATTCCCCTTTAGCCGATATCGCTGTAGTATGGGCGAAAAATGAAGAGGGTAAAATTCGAGGCGTAATCGTTGAGAAAGGTATGGAAGGCTTTTCGGCTCCTGAAATTAAAAATAAATGGAGTTTAAGGGCTTCTATCACGGGTGAATTGGTATTCGATAATGTTCGCGTACCCAAAGAAAATATATTCCCTGAAATTGAGGGTTTGAAAGGTCCTTTATCTTGTTTGAGTAGCGCACGTTACGGCATCGCCTGGGGTGCTTTAGGCGCGGCCATGGATTGTTATGATACTGCCTTGAAGTATTCCTTAGAAAGACAGCAGTTCGGGAAGCCATTGGCTGGTTTTCAGTTACAGCAAAAGAAACTGGCTGAAATGATAACGGAAATCACTAAAGGTCAGCTCTTGGTATGGCGTTTAGGTCAGTTGAAAAACGAAGAGCGCGCAACTCCTGCTCAGATTTCTATGGCAAAGCGTAACTCCTGTGAAATAGCTATCAATATTGCTCGTGAATCGCGTCAAATGTTGGGTGGAATGGGTATTAGTGGCGACTACAGCATTATGCGTCATTCGATGAACTTGGAAAGTGTTATTACCTACGAAGGCACGCACGATATCCACTTGCTGATTACGGGTATGGATGTGACAGGGGTGAATGCGTTTAAATAGATGGTTATCTATGGACGGTAGTCTGTAGACTAAGTGTTATTTAAATTTACGGAGCACTCCACATCCCAGCTAATTCGTTTATTTACTACAAAGTCGTGATTAATGTGCTGAACAACAGGTGGTTTAAATTCAGTTTAGGAGTAGCATTAACTTTTTTTTAAGATTCAATTTCTACCTATCTTGCACATACTATGAAGGGTAATGAATTTGGTGAGATTTTTCGCATAATGACTTTTGGTGAGAGTCATGGAAAAGCCATGGGTGTGGTCATTGATGGTTGTCCAGCTGGACTGTCGATTAGTCGAGAGGAAATCCAGGCGGAATTAGATCGAAGAAAGCCAGGGCAATCGGCTATCACTACGCAGCGTCAGGAAAGTGATCGCGTTGAAATTTTATCGGGTATTTTTGAAAATACCACATTAGGAACACCCATCGCTTTATTGATCCCCAACAAGGACCAACAAAGTAAAGATTACAGCCACATCAAGGATGCCTTTCGACCAAGTCATGCGGATTTCACTTACCAGGAGAAATATGGCCTGCGTGATTACAGAGGCGGTGGAAGAGCTTCTGCAAGAGAAACTGTGGGACGAGTTGCGGCGGGAGTTTTAGCTAAAAAGCTCTTGATGCAGGCTATGCCCATACAGTTGAATGCCTATGTTTCGAGTGTGTCTAATGTGAAACTAAGTAAGCCTTATCAGTCCCTGGATTTTTCGAAAATAGATTCGAATATTGTGCGATGTCCTGATCTGGAAACTGCTGAGCAGATGATTGCCATTATCGAGGAAGCTCGCGACAATGGAGATTCTTTGGGTGGTACGATAACTTGTGTGGTTCAAGGCTGTACAGTTGGTTTGGGTAGTCCCGTTTTTGACAAATTAGAAGCGCAGTTGGCCAAAGCCATGCTTTCTATTCCCGCTGTAAAAGGTTTTGAGATAGGTAGTGGTTTTGGAGGTACGCAAATGAAAGGCTCTGAGCATAATGATGTATTCGAGAAGGGTGTAGATGGTATCCGTACAAAAACCAATTTTTCGGGCGGTGTTCAAGGCGGAATAAGTAATGGGATGGATATTTATTTTCGGGTAGCTTTTAAACCAACGGCAACAATCATGCAAAAGCAAGATAGTGTAAATGCTAAAGGAGAATCCATCAGTTTGGAAGCTAAAGGCCGACATGATCCCTGTGTTCTTCCCAGAGCAGTGCCTATTGTTGAAGCAATGACTGCTTTGGTTTTAGCCGATTTGTACTTACAAAATAAGTTGAGTAAAATATGAAAAAGCCCTTAGCGCTCCATTGGAAGATAATTATTGGTATGGCCCTGGGCATTGTATGGTCTTTATTGTCTGCCCAATTTGGCTGGAGTACCTTTACTTTAAATTGGATTAAACCCTTTGGTGATATCTTTTTGAATGCCTTGAAATTGATCGCTTTGCCTTTAGTCTTGTTCTCGGTTATCGGCGGTATTATTGGAATTGGCAACCCCCAGCTATTGGGACGAATGGGTGGTAAAACCCTGGGGTTATATTTGGTTTCAACTGTTTTTGCTGTCACCTTAGGTTTGGTGCTAGTGAATCTATTCAAGCCTGGAGAAAATGAAGATGTAAAGAATCGATTGCAATACGAACTTTGGGCAAACACGAATGAGATAGCAATCAAAGATGGGAAATGCTTCGCTTGTATGGAAGAGAATCAAGCGCTTGTGTTGGAAGTAGAGGCCTTTATGGCTACGCAAGAAATTTCGGATGAAATACAAGGGAAACTGAAAACAAAAGAGGAAACCCAAGCCGGTGGTCCATTGCGGGCCTTGGTCGATATTGTACCCTCCAATTTATTTGATGCCTTTGTTAAGAATTCGATGTTACAAATCATTTTCTTCGCCATCTTTTTTGGTTTGGCTTCACTCTACATTCCGGAGAAGGAAGGAAAGATTGTAAAAGAATTTATTCATGCCATCAACGAGGTCTTTTTGAAAATGATAGATTTCATCATGTTGCTTGCACCGTATTTTGTCTTTGCCTTAATGGCTGGGGTCTTAACAAGTATTGCTGGTGATGATTTCAGCGCGATGTTGGCTGTCTTTGAGAAGTTGATTTATTATTGCATTGTTGTGCTCCTTGGATTATTAGCCATGATATTTATTTTCTATCCATTACTCCTCAAGTTATTTACCAAGGATTTTAACTACAAGGAGTTCTTTAAAAATATTGCGCCAGCGCAGAGCCTTGCCTTTTCCACCAGTTCGAGTGCGGCTACTTTACCCGTTACTCTCGAGGTAGTGGAAGAAAACTTGAAAGTAAGTAAAAAGGTAAGCAGCTTTGTTTTACCTATTGGTGCTACTGTGAATATGGATGGTACCAGTTTATACCAGGCGGTGGCGGCTATCTTTTTAGCTCAGTTTCATATGATAGATTTGAGTTTGGGACAGCAACTTACAATCATTGCTACCGCTACATTGGCCTCTATTGGTTCTGCCGCTGTGCCGAGTGCGGGCTTAGTTATGCTGATGATTGTGTTGACGAGTGTGGGATTGAACCCGGCATGGATTGCCATCATCTTGCCTGTGGATCGTTTATTGGATATGGTGCGAACCACGGTTAACGTAACGGGAGACGCCACAATAGCCACTTTGGTGGATAAAACAGAAAAGCATGAGTAAGCAAGATAAGTTGGACAACTATAACCCCTCAGGGGTAGGTTTAGATAATGGCCATATTTTTGGTTTGCCATTTGAATTTGAGGATGCAGAAATTATTATTCTTCCTGTACCTTGGGAACTGACGACTTCTTTTGGTGGAGGAACCTCCCAGGGGCCACAAGCGATTTTGAATGCTTCACCGCAATTGGATTTATATCACCTGGATTACCCAGATGCTTGGAAGCAAGGGATTTATATGCTAGATATTTCTAAGGAAATTCTGCAATTAAATAATCGCTGGCAAGCAAAGGCAAATGAGTTGATTCTTTTACAAGAAAAAGGTAAAACCGTTCAGGATTTAAAAGCCGAATTGCAGCAGATCAATGAAGTTTGTGATGAAATGCGTAAATGGGTTTTTGAGCAATGTACTACTTTGATGAACAGGGGGAAGAAGGTTGTTTTACTCGGTGGAGACCACAGCACCCCATTAGGATATATTCAAGCCTTAGCTCAGAAGCATGAATCGTTCGGTATTCTGCAAATTGATGCGCATGCTGACTTGCGCGTAGCCTATGAGGGGTTTGCGTATTCTCACGCATCAGTGATGTATAATGCTCTAGCTAGCGAAGCAGTGAGTGCTTTGGTTCAAGTAGGTATTCGCGATATTTGCCAAGAAGAGGTCGACTATATCAAAAGTGACAGCCGAGTTCGCAGTTATTTCGATGGGCGTATCAAGCAAAGGCTTTACGAGGGCATTACTTTAAAGGAGCAATGGCAAAGCGTTATAAGTGATTTACCTGAAAAAGTATATGTCTCCTTTGATATTGATGGCTTAGATCCGAAGTTATGTCCGAATACAGGCACGCCTGTTCCGGGTGGGCTTGAATTTCAGGAAGCTACAGAGTTACTGCGAATGCTCAAAGAAAGTGGTAAGCAAATAATTGGTTGCGACCTTAATGAAGTAGGCAATAACGATTGGGATGCCAATGTTGGAGCGAGAATGTTGTATCAGCTTTGTTGTATTATATAGCAATAACTAGCCTTAATATGAAGCAGTTAGATTGGCTCAATGAGATAATTACTATCAGCAAAAGCCCTTTTTATTTCTTCAAAATCCAGGGTGTAATTATCATTTGAATGTACTTCTGCTTTTCCTTCCTCGAGAAGCACATTCACCTGTTCTACTCCTTTTATTTTTTCTAAGGTCTCCTGAACATGTTTTTGGCAATGACCACACATCATGCCTTTTACTCGATAAGTAGTTTGTCTCATACTTAGTTTTTTGATCTATTCAATATAAGGTGGCTTCAACTCCGATAAAAACAAACGGGTATAACAAATCGTTTGCTATACCCGTTACATTTTTTGAATTGTTTAGCTTAGTGAGCGTGACCTGAACACGATTTTTTCTGTTCGCCTGCATTGGCGCCATCTTTAGAGCACTCTTTCTTTTCACCGTCTTTGGCGCACTCTTTTTTCTCTCCATCTTTAGAACATGAAGATTTGCTAGCGCAGCAACTTTTCTTTGGCTTACAGCAAGATGGTAGGGCAGCATAAGCCTCTTTGTCTGGAGCCATTTCATCAGCCCAGTATCCTGTGTAAGTTACTTCGGTTTTCATTTTCTCTAAACTGATAACATCTGAATCATACTTTACCATTAATTCTTTTGAATCAATATCAAGATTTACTTTAAGAACGCCTGGCAATTTACCGATACTCGCTTCTAAAGCTTCTTTGCACATTTCACATTGTGCTGAAGTTTTGATTACTGCTTTTTCATTTCCAGCAAAAGCACTTATTGCTACAAAAAGAGCAAAGAATAATACGATTGATTTTAAATTTTTCATTGTTTTCATTTTTAACGTGTTGTAAAATTAGTTATTTTTTTCATTTTGTTTGTACGGAACAGTCCATCGAATTCCGGCATAAACTCGAGATCCTCCAAGTGGCCCCCAAATCATCGAACCATCAAAAAACTCGCTGTCCGTTTGTCTTGCTGCGATGATAGGGTTTTCTTGCCAATAATTATTTAAGTTTTCTCCACCGATATAACATTCAAATTGTTTGAGTGTAGCGGTAATTTGACTATTTAAGGTAAAAAACAATTCTGACTCATCTGGTCGTTGATACGGAATCGGGTTGGATTCTGTGCTCGGAATTCTCGAACGGCCATTCAGTTGTCCTGTCAAATTAAATCGCCATTTTTCGTTCGGTGTTTCATAATCTGCAGTGACAAGCATTTTATGACGAGGTATGTACGGTGCCAATTTCATTCCACTGGCATAAGTAATATGCACATCATCAAATTTATAAGCCACTTGAAAATCTAGACCATCCGCTGCTTCTACATTCGCTTCTACTTGAAAACTGTTGGCATAACTTCTCCCGTCCAATTGATAAAAGTTTAATTGAGCAGGTGTTTCATAATCGTAAACCATGCGATTTTGAAAGTCTGTTCGATAATAATCGATGACAATACTGGCCTGCTGAAAGCCCAGATAAAACGCTTTTAGAATACTTCCACCTGCATTCCATGCACTTTCAAAACCTTGGTTGGTTTGTATATCCACTTGTCGGTTGCTGGCTAATCCACCGATGTTTTCTGCGATAAGATTAGGTGTGCGATATCCTTTTCCTGCAGAAGCTTTTAAGGTAAACTTTTTTGGCAAGTTATATTTTAGGTGTGCTCGTGGCGACAACCAAAATCCGTGGATATTATGGAAGTCCCCGCGCATACCTACAACGGCTGAAAACTTCTCACAATCATTGTACGTGTATTCTGCATATATACCAGGAACCATCTCTCTTCGGCTAAGATCGAATTGGTCAAGGCTTTCATTAAAATCATTAAACTGATAACTCAAACCAAGTTTCATAGAACTTTTTGGATCATTCATTGGGGTTTGGAACGCTAAATTGACTTGTGCGAAATTCTCCACTGCGTTGTAAAATCGTTGACCATACCAGGCCTGCTGTTGGTGGTTGTAGTAGGTATATCGAACACCGATACTTTGCCCTTCTCTGGGTAAGATAAACCCTGTTTTGGCAAATACATCATAGCGTCTATTGATATTGGCCGTTTCGAATAGATTGCTTTCTCCTTGGTTTAATGGCAAGAAAGCTAGTTGTCCTGCCTCTCGTTCATCAAAAGTATAAGTAAATCCAAATCGAGTGCGAAAGGCTTTTTTAGAATCATAGAACCATTTGTTTGTAACAATTACGCGCTGATTTAGAGGTACATCTTGAAAGCTATCTTCGTTGTTATCCAACTTAAACTGATTCAATCGACCGTGAACGAATAGTATCGTACTCAGTTTGTCATTCAATCGATGTGAGGCATTGGTGTTCAGCTCAAACTGACCAAAGCGAGTGGCGAAAAGGTTAAAGAAGAAACGTTCCGAATCATTGGGTGTTTTATAGCAATAATTTATTTGTCCTGTTATGGCTTCATAGCCATCTGTAACAGATCCAGCACCTCGATTGATGGCAATTGAATTCATAAATGGACCCGGCACATAGAGCATCCCAAAGCTATTAGCCAAACCGCGTATACTCGGGTGAGTCTCCATCATCACTTGGGTGTAATAACTGTCAAGACCTAACATTCGAATTCGTTTCGCTCCAGTTACTGCATCACTAAAACTGACATCAACAGCAATAGACGTTTCGAAACTTTCGCTTAAATTACAGCAAGCCGCTTTTTCTAAATCCTTTTGGTCGAGTGTTTGGCTGTTGTAGGTTTCTATACTCGAACGGTCTAGTTTCTTGTATGTAAATTCAACCTCATCCAGCACCTTTGCTTCCAAGTACACACTTACAGGTGTATTAGCTGGCAAATGAATCTCTTGTTCAGCAAAGCCAACGAAACTCACATGTATGTGCTCGTAGGTAGAAGGTAGCGTTAAGGAGAAGAAGCCATTAACATCACTCACTGTTCCGTGCAGTCCATCGTGACTGGAAATGTTTGCGCCGATTACGGCGTCTTTATTTTCGGTGGTATTGTCGTAAATATAGCCGCTTATGGTTTGATTTTGAGCCAAACCTTGAAAGGTCATAGTTAGGCATATACCCAATAAAATGATTGATTTCATATTTCTAAATTTGATTAAAAAATTCTGGTTGAATCTTTAATCAAGTCTAGCAAAGGAAAGATTGAAAAGCTATCCGCTTGGGGACAGCTTCTTTTAAGAGAATTTCTAGCGTAGAGCTAGGGCTTACTTTATCTGCGATGAAAATTTCAACAGGAGTTGAAACAAGAAATACAGGGACATAACTTACAAAACCTTTGATTTGCTCTTGAATCAAACTTGCTTCTATATCGAGTACGCCACTATCGTATGAACAGCACTTCGATTTTTCAAGGTGTTGTTCATTGACATCGCAACATGAGGCTTCTGACGCGCAGGTTTTACTCTCGGTTAAAAAACTCCAGTGGGTTTGCTCCGAAACCATGCATGTCATAGCAGAGTATGGAATAGCAACACTGCTCAAGAGTATGAAGACTAGGGTGTAAGCTAATGTGATATGTTTGATTATGTCTTTCAAGACTACAAATCTAGGAAATTCTATGTAAAACTATTTTTTAATAAAGGATTGAGCACCTATATTCCCATCAGTATTAGAAATTTTAACAAAATAGAGGCCTTTACTTAGGGCTTCAACATTTATCATAATCGTTTTTTCATCCTTAGCTATAGCGTGCTTCACCAATTGACCCAAGTTGTTGAAAATTTGAATTTCTACTTGCTCTTTTTGGTTCAACTCAAGAATAATTGCAGCTGCCGATGGATTCGGGTACAATTCGAATGCTAAGCCATTTTCCTTATTTCGAATGGATAAACCTGTGGTATCAATAATCGTGGAGTCGTCGGATTTGAAACCCGTGTAAATACTCACGCCTCCTCGTGCGTTGCCAACAAAATAATCCATCACGTTATCACTATCAATATCTCCAATACTTAAGGTTGAACGGACGCCAACTCGCGTAGGCAAAGTGGATAAGGCCAAACGTTCGAAACTACCCGATTTTAGCGAGTCCTGATTAACCAAGTAGCTCGGTATAAATCCTAAATCATTACCTACATAAAGTATGGTATTCGAATCCGTTTTTAGGAAATGTGGCGCGCTAAAACCCGGAACAAATCCTGGTTCATTCACCTGAATATTGCCTAATGCCTGATTGGCAGAATCTACACTAAACTGCGGATTGTCTGCTGTCCCGAAATTCCAATAATAAATTAACTCACCAAAACTTCCTTCTCTTCCTATGACAAGGTCAAGCAGTCCATCTTCGTTTAAATCGATCAACTGCGGGTGCGCTTTATTTCCCACATCGATATTGGCTAGCTGCAATTGAGCTAAAGTGAAATTGGCAGGATTACCTGCACCTGCGGTATTTTCATATAAATGGACTAGACCATTCGCATCGCCCAAGACCATGTCCTGATCGCCGTCATCGTCCATATCGCCGAAAGTCGGTCGGAGGTAATCAGCACCAAAATTGCTCAAACCCATGTAATTATCATCTACTAAAGAAAAGACAGGTAAAGTATCATTACCCATATTTTCATAATAGCGCAAACTGGCAACAGTGGTCCCCATATTCTCATAAACAAATCCATTGGCAACAATCAAATCTTCGAGTCCATCTGCATTATGGTCGAATAAAACAGGGAAAGAATAGCTGCCTGCATCAATGCACTGATCGATAAGGAAATCGTCTTGTACGAATTGAAAAGTTTGGTTGGTATCTCCAGTATTTTCATACAACCAGGATGAGGTGGTATTTACGTGAGCCGTGGTAGCATTCGGTGCGACTAATAAATCTTTTTTCCCATCATTGGTGACATCGACATAATAGGATGCCGGAAAAATCTCCACATCGGTTGGGATGCTGTAGCTCGGATAAGTATAGTCTACTGCACTGCTATTCATGTGCGCGTCTAAACTGCTTGCATCATTTTGGACATATACCACCGAGTTGAAGGAGACATCGCCCAGAGCAGCATCCATTCGGCCATCTTCATTCGGATCGAAAAGTAAAATAGTTGAACCGGCATGTTTTGGACCGCCAGAAGGAATTGGACCCGAACTACTTCCTCCGCCTTTACAAGAAATATCAAAGTTGATGGTATTATCTACACTACTTTCTCTAAACTGTCCCCAACAAGATGAATACTCTTCGAAAATTAATGAATCGCAGCCATAACCCATTTCCGCCGACAGATTGCGGTATAACGGAATGAAAATTCCCGAAGGGCCAAACGAAACAATA
Organism: Verrucomicrobiota bacterium; assembly: GCA_017853115.1. Lineage (GTDB taxonomy): Bacteria > Bacteroidota > Bacteroidia > Chitinophagales > UBA8649 > JAFMKE01. The sequence goes on along the minus strand of JAFMKE010000033.1, from coordinate 6,089 downwards.
TCAATATCCCCATCACCATCGATGTCTTCAATACCAGGAATATCTAATCGGCTGCAATAGATATTTACTGCGAATCCGCCAAGATCAAATTGTAGGATATCTTTTCGGAGCGAATAACTCAGTTCTCCGCCAACGATCTCTTGTTCGAATAATTGAATACCTTGTCCTCCATTTACACCGAGATTGACAAAAGCAAAGATGTCTTCTAAACCATCACAATTGTAATCTCGAAACAAGGCAAATTCTCTAATCTCGGGAAAAGCAGGTTCTAAGTCTGGAGCATATTTATAAGATCCATCCTCATTTTTAAGTAGGGCAATGGTTTTGTGCGCTTTTCGATCAAATATCAGCAAATCTTCTCGTCCATCTTGGTTGATGTCACTGCCCGAAAACTGCGGTAAGTCTAATCCGCCCATCCATGCATTGGCAAGGGTGTCATTATTCTCAAGAACTGGTATCCCAAATTTTGGAAAGAGTTGGGCTTGTGCTTGCGCTTGTGCAAAGCAGACAAAGCTAAAAACACCAACAAGAATGATTTGATAGATCGGTTTTTTCATATGAAACGAATATACGAAAAAAGCCAATCAAGAAGCTAAATTTAAGTTTAGGTCTTACGCTCTTTTTTCCTTGCTGCAGGGAAAAGGACGTTGTTTAGAATCAACCGGTATCCTGGTGAGTTTGGGTGAAGATTCAGATCGGTTTTTGGATCTCCAACGAAATGCTGGTAATCTTCAGGATCATGACCGCCATACCAGCTCCACATACCATAGCCTAGGGTGCCATGAATGTATTTCGCTTCATTGGCGGCTTTGTTTTCGCCGAGAATTAATACATTACTTTTAATGAAATCTTTCTTGAAAGCCGTGGTTTGTCCCATAAAACCTTTAACCGTTTTGGTATGGTTTTGCGTAAGCATAGTCGGTACGGGATCCCACTTGGCGGAGAAATCAAACAAGGTAAAGTAATCTAAATTCTTTACTACTTTTCGACCCAGGTTAGCATCGATGTTTGAGTACTCATATTCATAAGGACTCATACGAAGTTGGAAGTTTTCAAAGGCGAGTGTCTGATCAAAATTCAATTCTTGCTGCGCAGTAGGACTCGGAGGGTCCCCGTCGTACATGTGGTCGCAAATATCTGTTCCTTCGGCAGCCAAAGCGATATCATAACTGTCAGTTGCTGAGCACATGGCGAACATAAATCCACCGCCTGCTACAAAGGCTTTTACGCGTTTGCTAATAGCTAACTTCAACTCAGAAACTTTTGAAAATCCGTATTGATTCGCAATACTTTCAAGCTCTTGCACTTGTTCTTGGTACCAAGCTTGAGACTTATACATACTCCAAAACTTACCGTACTGGCCAGTAAAATCTTCGTGGTGAAGGTGAAGCCAGTCGTAAAGGGCTAATTTATCCTCCATGATTTCCTGGTCATAAATCACGTCGTAAGGAATCTCGGCATAGCTCAACGCCAATGTAACCGCATCATCCCACGGCGCTTTACTTTTCGGAGAGTACACGGCAATCGTAGGCGCTTTTTCTAACTTAGCGATATCCATATTTTTTTCTGGATCAGCAATACTACTTAAAATACTCGTGTAGCTGGCATCAGCTATCACCTCATAACTCACTCCTCGAATATTGCATTCATCTTGAATGGGCTTAATGCTCTTAATTGCGAAGCTTCCACCCCGATAGTTCAGCAGCCAATCGACTTCTAAGCCTTCAGTTAGTGTCCAATAGGCAATGCCGTACGCCTTAAGATGATTTTTTTGCTCCGTATCCATCGGGATAAGCAAGTAAGCTGCCGAAAGATGCGTGGAGCAAAGTAAGCTAAGAAATAAGATGAAGTACTTCGCCATATGTCAAAAGTAATGCAAAATACATTCCGAATGAAATGTGAGTTTCGAACAACCTGACAGGTCCTAGAACCTGTCAGGTTGTTTCGATTATAATGATGCGAGAGCCTTGTTGAAGGTTGAACTTGGACGCATAGCTGCCTCGGCGAGTTTATCATCTGGTTGATAATAACCGCCGATGTCCATTTTTTGTCCTTGAACTTGGTTCAATTCTTCTACGATTTGAGCTTCATTATCAGTCAAATTCTTTGCTAAGGATTCAAATTTGCTCGCTAAATCAGCATCTTCTTGCTGAGCTGTTAGCGCTTGAGCCCAATACAAAGCCAAGTAAAAATGACTACCTCGATTGTCCAATTCATTCACTCGACGAGAAGGTGATTTACCTTGGTTTAATACTTGTTCAGTAGCTTGATTCAAGCATTTCGCTAAAATGGATGCTTTAGTGTTGTTATCCGCTAGAGCTACATGTTCAATCGATTCTGCCAGCGCAAGAAATTCACCTAAAGAATCCCAGCGCAAGTGATTTTCTTTCATGAACTGATCAACATGCTTAGGGGCAGAACCACCAGCACCTGTTTCAAATAAACCGCCACCTTGCATCAGTGGAACAATTGACAACATTTTAGCTGAAGTACCTAACTCAAGAATCGGAAACAAGTCGGTGTTATAATCCCGCAAAACATTACCTGTTACTGAAATCGTATCCTTACCCTCTTTAATTCGCTCTAATGAAAATCGCGTGGCTTCCACAGGCGATAAGATTCGGATATCTAGGCCATTCGTGTCGTGATTCTTTAGGTAAGTGTTCACCTTCTTAATTAATTGAGCGTCGTGGGCTCTATCTGCATCTAACCAAAAAACGGCTGGAGTATCACTTAAGCGAGCGCGTTTAACGGCCAGTTTTACCCAGTCTTGAATCGGCGCATCTTTTACCATGCACATTCTCCAGATATCTCCTTCACTTACCATGTGTTCCAAAACAACTTGGCCTGCTTGATTGACCACCTGTACCTTTCCGTCAGCGGAAATCTCGAAAGTTTTATCATGACTTCCATATTCCTCTGCTTTCTGAGCCATTAAACCCACATTAGGAACAGAACCCATAGTAGCTGGGTCAAATGCTCCGTGTTTTTTGCAGAAATTGATTGTTTCTTCATAAATACCTGCATAGCTGCTATCTGGAATAACTGCTTTGGTATCTTGTGTTTTTCCTTCAGCATCCCACATTTGTCCTGAGTTTCGGATCATCGCAGGCATAGAAGCATCGATGATGACATCACTTGGTACGTGTAGATTAGTAATGCCATTGTCTGAGTCTACCATGGCTAAAGCAGGACGGTCAGCATATACCTGTTTAATGCTTTGCTCAATTGCTGCTTTTTCTTCAGAAGATAACTTATTGATTTTTGCTACCAAATCGCCAAAACCATTGTTGGTATTCACACCAAGTTTGTTTAGTTGCTCGCCGTGTTTAGCAAACACATCTTTGAAAAAGATTTGAACCGCATGGCCAAATATGATTGGGTCAGATACTTTCATCATCGTAGCCTTCATATGTAAGGAGAATAAAACACCTTGCTTTTTGGCATCTTCAATTTGCTCTTCAAGGAAGGTAATTAAGGCTTTTTTACTCATTACAGAAGCATCTACTACTTCACCTGCTTGAACAAGCAAACCTGTTTTAAGTGTATCTGATTGACCATCGTTCTTCAGCAGTTGGATGGTTAAGTTATCGGTAGTATCAAAAGTAATGGACTTTTCTGTGTGTCGGAAATCGCCACTTGCCATTGTAGCAACATGCGTTTTCGAATCACTGCTCCACGCACCCATGCTGTGTGGATGTTTCTTAGCATAATTCTTAACGGGTTTTGGTGCACGTCTGTCCGAATTCCCTTCTCTTAAAACGGGATTAACCGCACTGCCTTTAACTTTATTGTATTTGGCAAGCACCTCTTTTTCTTTCTCCGTTTGAGGATTTTCTGGATAATCAGGAATTGCATATCCTTTAGACTGTAATTCTTCTATAGCTTCTTTTAACTGAGGAACCGATGCGCTGATGTTCGGTAGCTTAATGATGTTGGCCTCAGGCTTTTTTACCAGGCTGCCCAATTCTGCTAAATAATCCGCTGAAGCTTGTTTATCACTCACCAATTCAGGGAAAAGAGCCAAAATTCTACCGGCAAGCGAAATATCACTGGTTTCCACTTCAATACCCGCTGCATTAGCGAATGTTGAAACAATTGGTAATAGTGAATAGGTTGCTAAAGCGGGTGCTTCATCCGTTTTAGTATATATAATTTTTGAAGCCATATTTCGAATACTTTTGTTTGGTTTTCAATAAGAAGTGCAAAGGTAGGGAATTTGAATTTTTCTTTGATTAAAGTTTTATCTTTTATTCTTAGAGTCTGCGATACATTTTATAGGTTTTTCATATATTTACTTTAATGAAGAATTATCTACTCCTCTTTGCCTTTTTGTTTTTTGGGTTCAATTTGTTGGCTCAACAAGCTCTTGTGTTAGAAGACAATACCTTGAGTATATGTGATACTGACCTTAATGGTGGTTTAAGCGCAGACACGCTGTATATTTGCCAGCCAGGTTTTGAAGGGACAACTATAGTCAATGGCTTATGTGCCGAGTATACGCCTGATCTAAATTATTTTGGTTACGATTCGGTTTGTATTACCACATGCATTGCTGGACTTTGCATCGATACGGTGGTGAATATTACCATTCAACCCGTAGGTGAATCTATTTATCAAAATACGCCAGAAAGTGCAGCATTTTTTGTTTGTGAGTCTATAATTTCAGGCGGAGCTAATGTGGTTATCTCCGGATGTTCTCCTCCTTTATACGGAACAGACAATTACAACCCTGCGTGTGTAATTTATACCCCACCAACTAACTATATCGGTACGGATTCTTTTTGTATCGTTTCTTGTTTAGATACCTTGTGCGACACCTCTACTTTAGTGATGAATATGACACCAGTCACGCAGAGTGTGAATGTAACGGTTCCGGGGAATAGTCAGTTTACTATTTGTTATTCCGACCTTCAAACTATAGTAGACAGTATAACTGACGTAAATTTAACTTGCGGACCAACAGCTGGTACAGGAACTGCTTTTATCACAGACACTTGTGTGACCTATATTCCAGATGCTCAGTTTGATGGGACAGGCCTAACGGGGAATGATCAGATTTGTATTGCTATCTGTAATAGTCAAGGTGTTTGTGATGTAACGAATGTCAATATTACTATCACAGGATTTCAAGTGCAAAACAACTCGAATGCTACTCAACTGGCAGAGTCGCTTGCAGGTGCAGGTGTTACGATTTCGAATGCCGTGTTAAGTTGTGATCAATCGGGAACGGGAACATTTCAAAACGCTCCCAATCAGCTTGGTGTTGAAGATGGTATTATTCTTAGTTCGGGAACTGCAATCAATGCGGTGGGTCCTTCCGCGGGAATTAACTCGGGAATTCATGGCACAACAGGCGAACCAGACCTTCAGGCATTGCTTTTAAGTTTAGGCGAGATCTATCCAGTGAATGACGCATGCGTATTGGAATTTGATATTGATGTTTTGGGAGATTCACTGACCTTTAACTATGTGATGGGCTCTGAGGAATATAATGATTACGTATGCGGAACGGTGAATGATATTTTTGGCTTTTTTGTAACGGGTCCCAATCCAGCAGGGCCCGCCTATGCGAGTCAAAACGTGGCTGTTCTTCCCGGGTCGACCACTCCTGTGTCAATCAATACGGTAAACAATGGTGCCATTGGAGCTTTTGGCGGTGGAGCTGCGACTTGTAATTTAACAAATACAGCTTTTTTTAATGGAATCGTTCCAGGTATATCTTTTGGCGGAAACACCGTAGCCTTGGAAGCGAAAATTCTCACAGTTCCGTGTACAACCTATAGCTTTAAGTTGGCAATAGCTGATGGTGGAGATGACGTGTTTGACTCGGGTGTATTTTTGGAAGCAGGAAGTTTCACCTCATTACCAGTCACTCTTGCATCATCAACGGTGTTAGGGCAAGGCTTTTCCAATGCTATTGAAGGTTGTGTTGATGGTGTTTTTGTTTTCGAGTTGAACGAAGCCCTACCGGTTGATTACGGTGTTCGTTTCCAAATTGGCGGATCGGCAATCAATGGTGTTGATTACAACCTGATTCAAGACAGTCTTACTTTTTTCGCTGGAGATACGGTCGTTTCTGTGAATAT
>JAFMKE010000032.1 GCA_017853115.1 Verrucomicrobiota bacterium | reverse complement strand
CTGAATTTTGAATGATGGAAACCTTGATTGAACTTTCAAACTCTAACAATACTGTTTGAATGCAAGTAATTTGTAATTTCACGCCATGATTAATCCCGGTGATTTTCAAAAAGATGCTTTTAGTGATTTGCAGATACTGGTTGTAGGCGATGCAATGATCGATCGCTATTACTATGGTCGAATTGAAAGACAAAGTCCCGAAGCTGATGTTCCTATTGTCGATATACAAGAAACGGAGAATCGATTGGGCGGCGCCGCCAATGTTGCAGTTAATATAGCCAAACTAGGTGCGAAGGCCCATTTGATGACTGTAATTGGTGATGATGAAGATGGAGCTTTGTTTCAACAATTACTTGAAGGTGAAGGTATATCTCATAACTTGGTTAAAACAGCTAAGCCCACCACGGTAAAAACAAGAATTTATAGTGCAAATAATTATGTGCTGCGATACGACATTGAAGATAGAGTTGCTATCACGGAAGATGCGGAAAAAGATTTACTTGAATCGATAGAAAGGGTATTTAAGACTGTGCCTTTGTCAGCAATCATCTTACAGGATTATAACAAAGGGGTTTTCACAACTTCATGCATACGCGCTATTATTGATTTAGCCAAACAGGCCAATATACCTGTTATTGTAGATCCAAAGGAGGATAACTTCTTTGCGTATCAAGGCGTTGATTTGTTTAAACCCAATCTGAAAGAAGTTAATAAGGCGCTAAATACGAGTTATACTGGCGATATGGATAATGCCTTGAAAGAGGCATGTCATACTTTGAGAGAGCGAAATACCTGCAAGGCGGTATTATTAACCTTGGCCCAGCATGGGGCGGTAGCTCAGGATGCTTCAGGATTCTATAAGGTAGATGCGCACAAGCGGAATGTGGTTGATGTTTCAGGAGCAGGAGACACTGTAGTTGCCATGGCTTCGCTCTTACTAGCTCTTCATTTCCCTTTACCTAAATTATTGTTTTACAGTAATTTAGCGGGCGGTTTAGTTATCGAATCACGTGGAGTTAAGGCGCTTGATTATGAGCACTGGATGCAAGCAATCCATGGAGAATTGTGAAAAATCAAACTTCAATTTAGTGCATCCATTTGTTTTAGTACTTCTTCTGCCTCAGCTTGTTTTGCATCACTTGCTTTTCTATCGATTTTTGATAGTTTGAATGCTTCTTCGGTAAGTTTGTTGTACTTCTCTTGAAGCTTTTCTAGGGGCGTTTTCCTTTTAAATAGACCAAACATAAATTTCTTTTCCACGTAACAACAAAGTCATGGTCTTGTTCGAAAAAATAGGAAACTATTGCTTTATACCGGACTGTACAGTTTCGTGGGTGCTGTATTCAGCTAATCCCAAGTTGTGCACTAAACGACGTTCCATAAAATTTTTGAAATCTTGGTTATCAATGGCTTGAATCACCTCTTGTGCAAAAGCAAATACAATGAGCTTTTTGGCTTTATCTCGAGGAATTCCGCGTGTTTGAGCATAGAAGATTGCATTTTCATCCAGTTGGCCACATGTAGCTCCATGGCTGCATTTGACATCGTCTGCATAGATTTCTAATTCGGGTTTGGTATTAATCACCGCCTCTTCACTCATCAAAATATTTTTGTTGCTCTGAAAGGCATTCGTTTTTTGTGCTCCTTCGGCTACATAAACCTTTCCGTTAAAAACGCCAGTTGATTTATCGTCAAGTATACCTTTGAAAGTTTGAAAGCTTTCACAATGGGCTGCATTGTGTTTGATGAGGATTCGGCTATCCGTGTGATCTTCGTTTTCATTAATGAAAACTCCATTAACAGTAGCTTCGGCGTGCTCACCATTGAGAATTACTCTAAAATTATTTCGCACGAATTTGCCTTGAAAATTCACGGCAGTTACCTTCAGATTACTGCGCTCACTTAGTTCAAAAAACTTATTGCCAATAAAGTGAACTTTATTACTTTCTTCTTGATAAACATTCACTTTTAAACGAGCGTCTTTCTCTACAAAGTACTCTGAGAAATGATTGATATTGAAAGCCTCTTCCTCATCTAAATTGATGTAATCTTCAATAATTTCTACTTCACTGTTTTGTTCGAGTACAATTAGATTTCGCTGACAAGCAATACTTCCCGCATCTTGTTTGTACGCCAAGTGCAACATGACAATAGGTTTCTTTGCTTGAGCATTTCTTTGGGCATATACGAAAATACCACAATGGGCAAAAGCGGTATTCATTTCTGAAAAGGCATCAGGATGATCGGATGAAGTTGTGTTGTATTTAGCTTCTACAATATCTCTGAATTCCTTCCGTGCATCGCACATGCAAGAAATGTGAATACCATCCTCATCTTCTGCGAATTGAGATAAACTTTCTGCAAAAATGCCATTTACAGTAACTAGAAGATTTTTATCTTTTAAATAATCGTGCTTAAAGTAATCAGGTAACTTGTGGGGTATATTGCCACTCGTATCTGGTTTTAAGTTTTTAAAGTAACTTAAATTACTATACTTGTATGCCTCTGATTTTCGATTCGGAATCCCCATTTTTTGAAAACGACGGAAAGATTTCGCTTCTATACTGCTTTCCGATTTTTTCAATTTGGAAAAGGCTTCTTCGAATTTATCTGCGCTTGTTGTGGTCATTTTTACTACTTTCTATGGATTTTGAATGGTTTGCTTTGACTTGTAAAAGTTAAGTTCTAAACACCTATTTCTTCTTTAATCCAATCATATCCCTTTGCTTCAAGCTCTTTGGCTAGTTCTTTGTCCCCACTTTTCACAATTCGGCCGTCATACATCACATGCACAAAATCAGGTACAATGTAATCCAATAGGCGTTGGTAGTGAGTGATTACAATAAAGGCATTATCCTTGTTACGCAATTGATTTACTCCATTCGAAACGATTTTTAAGGCGTCAATGTCCAGACCTGAATCGGTTTCATCTAGAATAGCCAATTTTGGTTCGAGCATAGCCATTTGAAAAATTTCATTTCGCTTCTTTTCTCCACCGGAAAAGCCTTCATTTAATGAACGACTCATAAATTTCTGATCGATATCAACGAGCTTCATTTTCTCCTTCATCATTTTCAAGAAATCTCCGGCCTTCATCGGTTCTTCTCCATGGTGTTTTCTGCGCTCATTGATGGCGGCTTTCATGAAATTAGTGGTGGTTACACCTGGAATTTCTACAGGATATTGAAAAGCCAAGAAAATTCCTAAACGAGCTCTTTCGTCGGGGTCTAATTCCAATAAATTCTCGTCAAGAAAATGTATGGAACCCTCGCTTATATCATAGTTGTCGCGGCCGGTGATGATATTAGCCAGTGTGCTTTTTCCTGTGCCATTTGGTCCCATGATCGCGTGCACTTCACCCGGTTTAACTTCCATGCTGAAACCTTTAAGAATTTCTTTATTATCAATGCTTGCTTTTAAGTTGCTTATTTTTAACATAGTTCTAATTGTTACCGTTTAAGGTTTAATGTTTACCCCAACATTTATTCATTTAACCCCTTTAATTAATCGTTTTATTTATTGCAATTTATCCGACAGAACCTTCCAAACTGATTTCTAAAAGTTTTTGTGCTTCAACAGCAAACTCCATTGGTAATTCTTTAAATACCTCTTTGCAAAATCCATTCACAATTAAATGAACGGCTTGCTCATCATCCAGGCCGCGCTGGTTGCAATAGAACAACTGGTCTTCACCAATTTTCGATGTGGTTGCCTCATGCTCTACTTTGGCCGTTTTATTTTTAATCTCTAAATAGGGAAAAGTGTGTGCACCACAAGTTTCACCCATCAGCATACTGTCGCATTGAGAGAAGTTATAGGCATTTTCTGCAGTCTTATTAATTTGAACCAATCCTCTGTACGAGTTCTCACTTCTTCCTGCAGAGATTCCTTTAGAAACAATTCGGCTTCGAGTATTTTTACCGATGTGAATCATTTTTGTTCCCGTATCTGCTTGCTGGTAGTTGTTTGTCACGGCAACTGAATAAAATTCACCGATGGAGTTGTCTCCTTTAAGGATGCAGCTCGGATATTTCCAAGTTACCGCACTGCCTGTTTCAACTTGCGTCCAAGAGATTTTGGAAGAAACACCTTTACATAAACCACGTTTCGTTACGAAATTGAATATTCCTCCCTTACCCTCTTTATCGCCTGGATACCAATTTTGTACTGTAGAGTATTTAATTTCAGCCCTGTCCATGGCAATCAACTCAACAATGGCTGCATGCAATTGATTCTCATCTCGCTTTGGAGCAGTACATCCTTCCAAATAACTCACATAGCTGTCATCTTCAGCCACAATTAAGGTACGTTCGAACTGACCCGTATTTTCTGCATTTATTCTAAAGTAGGTGCTTAGTTCCATCGGGCAACGCACGCCTTTTGGGATATAAACAAAGGATCCATCGCTAAACACGGCAGAATTTAGGGCAGCATAAAAGTTATCTCGGGGAGGGACTACCGTGCCCATATATTTCTTTACTAACTCAGGGTGTTCTTGTACAGCCTCTGATATAGACATGAAAATGATTCCCACTTCAGCTAATTGCTTTTTGAATGAGGTAAACACCGATTCACTATCCATGACAAAATCTACGGCCACACCCGCGAGGATTTTTTGCTCCTCGATGGGTATACCCAAACGTTCATAGGTTCGAAGTAACTCGGGATCTGCCTCATCCAAGCTTTTCAATTTTTTCTTCTTCTTATTAGCAGCATAATAACTTATAGCTTGGAAGTCTGGTTTTTGATAATTCACATGGGCCCAATTCGGCTCTTCCATTTTTTGCCAAATGTGAAATGCATCAAGTCTATATTTCAATAACCAATCCGGCTCATTTTTCTTTGCGGAAATAAAACGAATAACATCCTCATTGAGTCCTTTTTCCGCTATTTCTTGCTCAATATTGGTGGTGAAGCCATATTTATATTCTCCAGAAGTGGCTTCTTCTAATATGATATCGTCTGTACTCATAATTTCTATTGGAGTTCAAAAATAGAATCAAATATCCTTACATGGAAGGATTATTTAGACTCAATCTACATAACTAGTGAGAAAACCAAGTTGAGTACTAAATAGTTTCGTAAAATATAAAATTTTATCACTTGGGATTTAATGTAGAATTACTTCGCTTTCAGCTCTTTGTTCTACTTTGCTTGATCATTTTGCCCATTCCAGCTCCGAGACTGAGAATATTTTTCATCGCAACTTCGGCTTTTACATCGAGCAATTCAACGGTATCTCTATGTACTACAAAAACATACCCATTGGTTGGATTTGGAGCAGTTGGTGAGAAGACTGTCATCATGCCTTCCTCTGTTTCGTCTGTAACAAACCCTAGCATTTGAACACCATTTGCAAAGGGTTCGATTAATACGACTTTGGAAAACGCACTTTTCTCTTTGCCAAAAAATTGCTGCACGGTTTCCTTAATCGTACTGTATAAGGGGAGGCGATAAAGTATTTGTTGTTCTAGCCAAGAGACTATACTGTTTCCAAATTGTGTTCTCACCATTAGTCCAATGGCAAAACAGAATACAGTAATAATCCCAAATGCAAGTAACTTGATTAAGAATTCATTCCAGCGTTCTGGGAACAAGCTCGCTAAGGGATCTATGATTCCATCAAAAAAAGTTATCACCCATTTTGCTAGGATAGCAAAAATTGCAAGTGGTAGAATAACTACTAATCCACCGAGAAAGGTAGTACCTAGAAAGTTCTTTAATTTATTCATCGTAATTAATCTTCACCACGGGGCTGGTAGGGTGCGATTGACAAGTTAAGATATAACCCGCTTCTAACTCTTTTTCTGTTAAAGCTTCTGAATCATCCATCGTAACACTACCTTCATTTACTTTAGCTCGGCAAGTCGTACATGCCCCAACCATACAAGCAAATGGGGGGTCAACATTGGCATCGAGCGCAGCATTTAAAATAGTTTCATCTGAATTAACATCAACCTCAAAACGAGTACCGTCGTATATAATTTCTACTTTACTGGCACCTGAAAAATTTTCAACTGCTTCTCCAACACTGGCCGCTTGTTTCTCGCTTTCACTTTTCTCTGTAAAATATTCGCGATGTACTCTTTCGGCAGGGATTTGCAACTGATTCAGTGCTTTACCCACATTATCCATTAGTCCGCCCGGACCGCACATGTAGAATTGTGCATTTGTAAAGTTTAAGTCGGTATGATTTTTAAGCAAGTCGATACACATCTGATTTGTCATCATTCCTTCAACAAAAGGCAACTCTTCAGTGACTTTTTTGCCGAAACCCAAAAATCCTCCTTCTTTCTTCGGTTGGTCAAAAACGTGAATCAGGGTAAATCGCTCAAAGAAATCTTTTTTAAGCTGCTCCAATTCATTTTTGAAGATTACTGATTCGGAATTATAATTGGCGTAAAATAAACTTACTTTGGCATTTTTCGAACCATGAAGGGCTGTTTTGACAATAGAAAACAAGGGTGTTATTCCACTTCCTCCACCGAACAGAATATAATGTTGCGAATCGTCAAGGGTTGGCTGAGCCTGAAAATTCCCCATAGGAGGCATTACTTCCAATTCATCACCTTCTTTTAAATTTTGATTGAAGTAGCTAGATACCTTACCTCCTTTCACTTCTTTTACGGCAACGGTATGTTCTTCGTTCAACACAGGCGCAGAACAAAGCGAATACGAGCGATTATATGAGGAGTTGCCAATAGCCACTTTAAAGGTGATGTATTGACCTGGAATATATTCGAACTCATTTTTTAGTTCTTCAGGAATTGCTAAGCTGATTGCTACTGCGTCTTTTGTTTGGCGCTGGATTCTATTGACTTTAACACGATGGAATGTTGACATGTACTGCGTTTATTTTAGCTATTGAATTTTGAAAGTCTTTAGAACTTAGCAAAAATGATCAAACACTTGTTTTAAATGATTAGAAATAGCTTCAGCACTATTCCCTTCTATTTGTCTTCTTTCAATAAAGTGCACGAGTTTTCCATCCTTAAACATCGCCATGCTCGGCGATGATGGCGGATAAGGTGCCATAAATTCTCTGGCTTTATCTACAGCTTCCTTGTCAACACCTGCAAATACGGTTACCATTCTATCTGGTTTTTTTTCGTTATTCACAGCATCCTTCACAGCTGGTCTCGCAGCACCTGCAGCACAGCCACATACGGAGTTAACTACAACAAACGTAGTTCCCTCTTTTTCTTCTAATACCTGATTAACATCCTCGGCAGTTAGTAATTCTGAAAAACCTAGTTGTGTTAAATCCTCCTTCATCGGAGCCACTAATTCTGGTGGATACATTTTATTTTAATTTTAAAGTTCACAAATTATAAGAATCCAAGCTCAAGCATGGCTTCCTCACTCATCATATCTTGGTTCCATGGTGGCTCAAAGACAAGTTCAACACATGCCTCGGTAACACCTTGAACACCGGCTGCTTTATCTTCAACCTCTTGAGGCAAGGATCCAGCAACAGGACACGATGGTGAGGTAAGCGTCATAATTATTTCGACGTTTCGAGCATCATCTACGTTAATTTCATAAATTAAGCCTAACTCATATATGTCAACAGGAATTTCCGGGTCATACACCGTCTTCAAGGCTTCAACAATTGCCTGTTTCAATTCCTCTTTATCTCGAAGTGCTTCACTCATGCTAAGATTCATTCGAGAATACGTAATTTTGTATTCCCAAGATGTAACAAAATTAACAATTCAGAGTTCATCTAAATAAAAAAAACATGAATTATTATTTCATAACTGGTTCAAGTAGTGGAATTGGAAAGGCTTTAGTGGAGGAGCTCGTAAAGTTTCCTGCAAATTATGTTTACGGCATGAGTCGGACCAATTACATGGTTGATGATCAGTTTGAGCATCACCTTATCGATCTTTCGAATGTAGATGATGTGAAGGGATTTAGTTTTCCAGAATTCAAACAAGCTGAGCAAATAATTTTAGTAAATAATGCAGGAACTTTGGGTGATATTACGCATCTAGGTAAGCAAAGTGATGAGAATATTATTGATTCAATTATGGTTAACTTAAGCTCAGCTGCTGTTTTAATGAATAAGTTTTTAAAAACTTACGCGGCATATACTTGCAGAAAATGTATCCTGAATATAAGTTCAGGTGCTGCTGATTCGCCTTATGATGGCTGGGCAAATTATTGCAGTGCTAAGGCAGCGCTGAATATGTATACCCGTGTGGTCCATGAAGAACAAAAAGAGCAAAAGTTTCCATGTGAGATTTATGCTATTGCACCAGGAGTAGTGGATACTTTAATGCAGGATCAGATAAGGCAAGTGGATGAGCAGTCGTTTAGTCGAATAGATAAATTCAGGCAATTAAAGGCAAACAATGAATTGTATCAAGCCAAAGATGTAGCTGTAAAGTTGATTGAATTCATGGAGTATCCTGAAAAGATACCTTCACTTATCTCTCGAATAAAATTGTGATAACTTGGAATGAGCACTAAATTTTAGTTCTGTTCTTTTTCCATTGACTAGTTTTGTGCGCCTGTGCTTTTCCTTTTAGACGTGATGCATTCGAAGAGAAAATATGTTCAGCAAGAAAAGCGGCTATTTCCATTTCTTTTTCGTCTTTCTTGCTTAAATCGGCTGGATTGAAATGATCTTTAACAAATCCCGTGTCGAAATTTCCCGATACAAAGGCTTCATGATTCATCACGTAGGTACCGAATGCCAAGGTATTTTTTACACCCTTGATCTGATATTCTTTAATCGCGCGTTTCATTCTTCCTATAGCGGCCTCTCTTGTTTCTGCGTGAACAATCAGTTTAGCAATCATGGGGTCATAATAAATTGGAATTTCCATGCCCTCTTCAAAACCATCATCCACTCGAACTCCAGGTCCCTCAGGTTTTTTGTAAATTTCTAATTTTCCAATATCTGGCAAAAAATTATTTTGAGGATCTTCAGCATAAACGCGCAATTCAATGGCATGTCCATTGATCTTCAAATCTTCCTGAGTAAAACCTAGCTTTTCGCCACGAGCAATTTTCACCTGTTCTTTAACTAAATCAATTCCCGTAATTAACTCGCTCACCGGGTGTTCCACCTGCAGTCGGGTATTCATTTCGAGGAAGTAGTAATCATGATTGGCATCCAATAAAAATTCCACCGTACCGGCACCCACGTAGTTACAAGATTTAGCAACATTTACCGCATCTTCTCCCATCTTTTTTCTCAATTCAGGGGTAAGAACCGCCGATGGAGCTTCTTCAACAACTTTCTGGTGTCGCCGTTGAATACTACATTCTCGTTCAAAAAGGTAAAGCGTGTTTCCGTGTTTATCGGCGAGTATTTGAATCTCAATATGCCGGGGACTTAATACATATTTTTCGATAAATACAGCACCATCACCAAAAGCAGAAACAGCTTCGCTTATGGCACGATTCATTTGATCTTCAAATTCATCTGCATTTTCAACAATGCGCATGCCCTTTCCTCCACCTCCAGCAGAGGCTTTAATCAAAATCGGGAAGCCTATTGATTCGGCAGTTTTTTTTGCTTCGGCAATGTCTGTGATAGCCTCTTCAGTACCAGGAACCAAAGGCGTATTATATTTTGATACAGCTTCTTTGGCGGCCAGTTTGCTGCCCATGACTTCCATGGCTTCTGCTGACGGACCAATAAAAGTTATGCCTGCTTCTTCAACCTGGTTCGCAAATTCCGCATTCTCACTCAAAAAGCCAAAACCAGGATGAATACCATCCACACCAAGCTCCTTACATGCTGCAAGAATTTTATCGCCGCGTAAATAAGAATCTTTTGAAGGAGGTGGGCCTAAAAGCACTGCTTCATCAGCTGCTTTTACATGAGGAGCATCTCGATCCGCTTCTGAATATACCGCCACGGTTTGTATGTTCATTTCTCTCAGTGATCGAATGATTCTTAGCGCGATTTCGCCTCTGTTAGCAACAAGAACTTTTTTCATTTATATCAATTTTACTGCGAGAAAACAAGCCAAATATGGGAGTAAATTCAAATCAAACTGGCTGCTTTCGTTTTTATACAAGTTCAAAAATACTATTCTTCCAATAAAATCGGGCTAGAAATTACCTTTTGAGTACTTCAGATAATCGCTCGGTAGATGTGTTTGTATGGAATACGCTTTAGATTCATACAAAGAAGTATCTTTGTACGATGAACTTTGTTAAACAAGTTTGGCATTTTGTTTTGATGGAGCTAAGGTTGGAATTGCGATTAAAGTATGCAATTGCTGCCTTGTCGATGTATGTGCTGTCCACGGTTTACTTAGTTTACTTTTCTCTTGAATACCAGGGCGTACTTGAGGATATGGAGGCTACTATCTGGTCTATATTCTTTTGGCTAATCGTTTTGTTTACCACGGTGAATGTTACTTTTCAGAGTTTTTCTAAAATTACCCAAGGTCGGATGCTGTTTTATTACACGTTAGTATCACCGCAGGTTTTTATCTTGTCGAAACTCATTGTGAATGCCTTGATCAGCCTAGTACTTTCTATTTTTACTGGAATGATTTTTATCTTTGTTTTGGGTAATCCAATCAATCAATCCTTTATTTTTCTTTTAAGCTTGTGCCTGGGAACTGTTGGGTATTCGCTGCTTTTTACCTATATATCGGGTATTGCGGCTAAGTCAGGTGGAAATTCGGCCTTGGCCGTAGTACTTGGATTTCCTCTATCGATTCCCTTACTGAGTATTATTGTTAAACTTTTTGGTGAATCATTTAATGCCCAAGTAGGATTGAATTTTGATAACAATTTGTTGATTGCCTTGGGTTTTAATTTGATACCATTGCTATTAGCACTTATTCTATTTCCGTATATTTGGCGCGACTAAGCAGGTATGAATAATTTTTTAAAACAATACTGGTGGAAGGCTCTAGCAATTGTGTTGCTGCTTTTCGCGATTATTGGTGGATTGTGGGTGCCGCTTTACCACGGCACGGAGGATTTAAGTTTCCCCAATTTAGCTATTCTGAATGAATCCATCCGGAACCTACTTTATCATGTACCAATGTGGTTTGCCATGGTTTTTTTATTGCTCTTGTCATTTATTTACAGTATCTCCTATTTAAGCAGACCCACGATTGAGAAAGATAGCTATGCGGCAGGATTCGCAGAAATAGGTATTTTGTTTGGTGCCTTGGGTATTTTCACAGGGATGATTTGGGCGAAAAGCACATGGGGAGCTTTTTGGACGAATGATCCAAAGCTGAATGGTGCGGCCATAGGTATGTTGATTTATCTGGCATATATCATTTTACGTTCATCAGTTGATGACGAAGTTAAGCGCGCCAAATTGGCGGCATCCTACAATATTTTTGCATTTGTTATGTATATCGCATTCATATTTGTCATTCCCCGTTTGACAGATTCTTTGCATCCGGGCAATGGAGGTAATCCTGCATTTAGTAGCTATGATTTAGATAATACACTTCGCTTATTTTTCTATCCAGCTACTATCGGTTGGATTGCATTATCCATGTGGATGGCAGGGCTTTGGATCAGGGCGAACAATATTAAAAGAAAACTTGATGAAAATGAGATTTAGATTAGTAGCAATTTTTGCCTTCATATTCAGCGTTTTCAGCACCTCATATGCACAAACAATGGATAATTATCAAGAGTTATTGAACCAAACTGATAAAATGATTGCCGTAATACTCGTATTGGTAATTATTTTATTAGGAATAGCTTTATTTTTGCTTTTTCTTGAAAAGCGAATTAGAAAGCTAGAAGATAAAAACAAACCAATTGAATAACCAACCAAGCAAACCAACATTTTATGGCTAAAGAAGCAACGTTTTACGAAAATGTAGAACGAAATTTTAACAAAGCAGCGGCTTACACGAGACTTCCGGAAGGATTATTAGAACAAATTAAACTGTGTAATAGTGTGTACAAAATGAAGTTTCCTGTCAAAACTGGAGGAAACGATGTACAAGTTATTGAAGCCTACCGTGTTCAGCACTCTCACCATCGAATGCCTACGAAAGGTGGAATCCGTTACAGTATTCATGTGAATCAAGATGAGGTTATGGCCCTTGCTGCCCTAATGACTTACAAGTGTGCTATTGTAGATGTACCTTTTGGTGGAGCCAAAGGGGGCATCAAGATTAGTCCTCGAAATACCTCTCCGGCTATTTTGGAAAAGATTACCAGACGATACACGGCAGAGTTAATAAAAAAGAACTTTATTGGTCCGGGATTGGATGTTCCGGCTCCTGATTATGGTACTGGTGAACGAGAAATGGCTTGGATACTAGATACGTATTTAACACTTCGGGCGCATGAAGTAGAGGGCTATGGTTGTGTTACGGGTAAACCCGTTTCACTGAATGGGATACGCGGAAGAACCGAGGCCACCGGTCGCGGAGTAGTTTATGGTTTAAATGAAGCGGTGAGTTACAAAGAAGATATGGATGCTTTGGGCTTGACTACCGGTCTCGCAGGAAAACGTGTTGTTGTCCAAGGCTTGGGTAATGTAGGGTTTCACGCTGCCAATATCATAACGGAATATGGTGCAAAAGTTATTGCTGTTGCGGAGCTCGAAGGTGCTATTTATTGTGAAGATGGTCTTGATGTGAAGAAGTTACTTAAGTACAGAAAATCCAATGGTTCAATTATCGGATTTCCTGGTTCGAAAGAAATTAAAGGAGAAAATGCAGGTATTGAAGTTGAATGCGATATTTTGATTCCAGCCGCATTGGAAAACCAGATAACAATTAAGAACGCTGACCGCATTAAAGCAAAGATCATTGCTGAAGCTGCGAATGGTCCAATAACGCCAGATGCAGAAGAGGTGTTGTTGAAAAAGGGTATTATGATTATCCCTGATATATACATTAATGCGGGTGGTGTAACGGTTTCTTACTTTGAATGGCTGAAAAACTTGTCGCATGTACGTTTCGGTAGAATGAACAAGCGTTTCGAAGAGTTTAGCCAAAACAACATGATTGATGTCATGGAAAAAGCTACCAATAAGAGCATCTCTAAGCGTGAGCGAAGCAATGTTGTTCGCGGGGCAAGCGAGATTGATTTGGTGAACTCTGGTTTGGAAGATACTATGATAGAGGCTTATCAAAGTATACGTGAAGCCAAGAAGAAGAAAAATATTCCAGATTTGCGTACTGCAGCCTTTTATGTTTCAATAGTTAAAATTGCTGATGCATACGGAAGTATGGGTATCTTCCCTTAAGTAATGCTTAAATTATCTATAAAAAAGGGGGCTCTTTTGGCCCCTTTTTTATTGAGGTTCTTTAAAAGGAGTTAATTCTGCACCGATGAAGGCCAACAATTCCTCGTAAATTTTTGGCTCAAAGTAATCATTGTGCCATAGAATACTTACAATTGTAGAATGTCTGTGTGCTAAAATAAAATCTTTAACTGCAATGAGCTTGCTTTCATCTGATTCTAATCCCATAAAATAGTGCATGCTGCTATCCATGATCAACAAAGGAACAAACCAAGTGTCGGACGATTTTCCGTTTATCGGGTTGAAAGGCTTAAATGGTAAGCCATAAGAATTTCGAAATCCAATCTGCTTAGAAAATCCTAAAGAATAATCGTGGGTGATTCCCGATTCCTTAAGTTCATTATATACTTCAGGGATTCGGAACTTTAAATAATGGAACCTATTTCTCGTAGAAGGCAACTGCCTTAATTCATTGATGAATGTATGATTTCCAATGCTTTTATGCAAGCCTATTTGGTGGTAAGGCGATTCCTTGATTTGTTTGAATATTTTCTGCACATAAGCGTCTTCAATATGATAATCGGCATTAGATACATTTTTGAATGGAGTGGGACCTGATACGGGTAAAAAGAAGAAAGTCGACTGAATATTTTGTTTCTTTTCAGCTAATATAATTTCTTCAAGGTTTTGCAAAGGGGCTTTAACCTGTATTCCCCTTTTGAATAGTTGGTATAGTTGTTTAACACTTCTATTTTTTAAACTAAGCTTGAAGCTTTTCATCCAGCCTCTGTGAATGGCATCGATATCATGACTAAGTGCATATTCAGATTGTTTCAAAGGAATGGGATGTCCAAAAATTTGTTTAGCCATTTCTTGAAAGTAGTCTAGGACTAAATGGGAAGTAGCACAATCGAATTTGTGCTGGTAGCTTGCCTCATAAGTAAATCGATCGAGAAAATCACCGCGATGGTTCGTGAATTCCTGCAGGCAATTGATCATATAGAAACATGTACCGATATAGTCAGGTGAGTTGTTTTCTACGATCAATGCTCGCTTCTCAAACCAATGCATGTGGTCGAAATTCTTTTGCACAAGGTTTTGCACAAATCGTTGAGAAACAAACAGGTCGGATTGATTGCTCGAACCTATAACTAGGTGCTTTGCCGAAGGCTTGAATTTATTGAATTGCAGAAAGAAATTAAAATTTTCAAATACGTTGTTTACTGCCGCCCTTACCGGAGAAGGTAAACTAGATTCAAACGTAATATGTATTGAATGTGTGTCCAAATTTAGCAGTGCGCACTACTGCGCTATTTTTTTTATTAATTTTGTGTTAACAAATATAGATGAATGAATAGAATTGTTTTGCTCCTTTTTGGTCTAGTTGTAAGCCTTAACGTATGGAGTCAGCAAACATCAGGTATTTCGGGTGTGATTATTGACGAAAAGGGCGAACCAGTTTTTTCGGCCAATGTAATAGTAGACGCAGCAAAAGGTTGGGCTGCCGTAACTGATTTTGACGGAAAGTATGAAATTAAGCTTCCTGCTGGAGCCTATGATGTTTTGGTTCGATTCATTGGATATGAAGAATCGATGCAGTCTGTAATAGTTGGAGTAGGAGAGAAGATATCGCTGGATTTTAGTTTACAACAATCCGAACAAGTAATTGGAGAAGTTGAGGTATCTAGCCCAACAAAAAGAGGTATTGTTGCGGAGAAAGAAGTGGTTACGGTTGAAACTATCTCAACGGATCTAATTGAAAACAATGTAATTACTATTGGTTCTGATGCCGTAGATCGGGTGCCTGGAGTAACGCTTTTAGATGGCCAAGTGAGTATCCGCGGCGGTAGTGGTTATGCTTATGGAACGGGGAGTAGAGTTATTTTAGTTATTGATGAGATTCCCTTGTTATCGCCAGAAAGGAATGAAATTCTTTGGGACTTTGTTCCGATGGAAAATGTAAAAAGTATGGATGTGGTGAAAGGGGCATCCTCTGTGCAATATGGCTCTGCTGCGCTAAATGGGATTATAGCGGTAAATACCAAGTGGCCAACAAAGAAGAAGGAAACCAATGTGACTGTTTTTGGATCTTTATACGATAATCCTCCTATTCGTGAAGGGAAATGGTGGAAAAAAAGTGATGTGATTGTCGAGAAGCCTCATGAATTGGGTGTTCAGTTTGCCCATTTAAGGCAGTTGACCGACGAGATGGATTTTGTTTTTTCGGGTGCGCTTATTTCTAATCAATCTCATATTGAATCGCAGTTCAATAAACGGGTAAGAAACAATATCAAATGGCGCTATATGCCAAAGAAAGTTCCTGGCCTAACCATCTCTTTAAATTCGAATTTGCTTTACCGAAACAACGACCAGTTTTTTATTTGGGATAACAATACGAATGGTGCCTATTCTGGTCGGTCTTACCAAGATAGATACCTGAGATATAGTTTCGATCCGGTTATAAAATATTTCTTTAAGGAGAAGCATCAATTGAGTTTAATCAACCGAGTGTATTACGATCAGCGATTAAATGAGACGAGTAGTACGGGAAGCAGGAATTTTTTTGCGGTAAAAGTATTTAATGACTTGCAGTACAAACGCAGCTATACTAATCGAGCTAAAGAAATGACTGGAACAATTAGCGCGGGCATGGTGAATAATCGAGATATTATTCGTGTTAGCGCATTTAATGGTTTTCTTGAAGATGGCAAAACAACTTTCGTTTGGAATACATTCAGCACCTATTTTCAAGGTGATTATGGCTGGCGTGATTTGACTTTGGCTTTTGGTGGGCGTTTCGATTTTGTGACCCTAGATGGTCTAACCAAGGCGTCGAAGCCGGTCTTTAATGCTGGGGCTAGCTACGAAATTGGAAACAAAAATTTTGTTCGATTCGGCTTCGGTCAATCGTTTAGAATACCATCGCTCGCTGAGCGCTTTGTAAAGGAAGAAATTACTTCGGTTGAATTAGGTGGTCCACCGATTTCTGTTTATGCTGGTCCTAATCCTAATATCTTACCTGAAGAAGGATATACCTATGAGTTGGGCTACAAGAAGCTAATTAAAGGTCCAAATGTTGAAGCGAAGATTGATGCGGCTGTTTTCTATCAGCGCTTTATTAATATGACGGAGTTTACTTTTGGTCAGTATGAAGATCCCTTGGACAGTTCTTCTTATATTGGTTTTAGTATGCAGAATGTTGCGGATGCTCGAACTTTGGGATGGGAGACTACAGTTGGAGTCACACATGAATTCAAGAAGGCCGTTCTTTCTTATCAACTTGGATATACCTACACCTATGCTGGTAATGCAGGAGAAGATACTACCTTGAGAAGTTTTGGAAATGTCGTTAAAAATGCTTTTAGTGCTTTTAGAATAAAAGATGCTGAATATGATGCTTTTTACGATGAAAATGAACAAAATATTCTCTTCGGCATGATGAGATATAGATTTCGTCACTTGATTAAAAGCGATATCAATTTAGACGTGCAAAAGTTCTCTTTTGGTGCGAATATGCGTTATTATGGTTTTATGGACAGGGTCGATGCGGTGTTTGCCTTATTTATCCCAGGTATTCAAGATTTTCGTGACGCCCAGCAAAATAAGGGCGACTTTGTGCTTGATTTGCGCGGACAATATCATTTTTCAGACAACTTTACTCTAGGTTTTATCTGTAAAAATGCCTTGAATAATAATTATCAACTCAGACCGGCGAAACCGGATGCACCCCGAACCTTTACCAT
>JAFMKE010000031.1 GCA_017853115.1 Verrucomicrobiota bacterium | reverse complement strand
AATTGCTCCAAAAAACGCTTATCATTTTCAAAGAATAAGCGAATATCGTTGATGCCATATTTGAGCATAGTGATTCGTTCAATGCCCATCCCGAAAGCGAAGCCAGTATATTCCTCCGGATCAATGCCAGCATTGATTAGAACGGCTGGATCGACCATGCCACAACCCCCTATTTCAACCCATCCGCTATGCTTACATACCGCACAACCTTTTGAATCACAGATAAAACAGGAAACGTCAATTTCCGCACTTGGTTCAGTAAACGGGAAATATGACGGTCGCATGCGAATGTTGTCACTGCCAAACATTTCTTTAGCGAAATAGTACAGGGTCTGCTTGAGGTCAGCAAAACTCACGTTTTTATCGATGTACAAGCCTTCAACTTGATGGAATGTGCAATGCGCACGTGCTGAAATAGTTTCGTTTCTGTACACACGTCCGGGTGTAATAATACGAATCGGCGGCTTTTGCTTTTCCATCACACGAATCTGAGCAGATGAGGTGTGTGTGCGTAGTAATTTATTAGCAGCATAGTCGATATAAAAAGTATCCTGCATATCACGAGCAGGATGATTTTCAGGCAGATTTAATGCAGTAAAATTGTGCCAATCATCTTCGATTTCTGGTCCATCTTCAACTACAAAGCCAATTCGCTTGAAAATCTCAATCATTTCATTTTTTACCAAACTTAAGGGATGACGAGATCCGACTTCATAAGGCATACCTGGCGCGGTTAAATCGAGTTTGGAAGCTTCTGGTTTTTTATTGCCTTTTCCAAGGCTTTTAGCTTCTTTTACTTTCTCTTCAGCGCTCTGTTTAATCTGATTGACCAATTGGCCAAATTCTTTCTTTTGTTCATTCGGTATGTCCTTTATCGCTCCGAATAAATCTTTCAAAAGCCCTTTACTTCCAATGTACTTAATTCTAAATTCTTCTGCCTCACTAGCCGAATTGAGTGTAGCATTTTGGATGTCTTGAAGAAGTTGTTTTGCCTTGTCAAATGCATTCATGGTGTAAAAATAAGGTTTTAGTCTTTAAGACAAATAGATTAGCGCTATTAGAGAAATAGTCTAGCTTCGCAACCTCTAGCTATCTGCTGTAATTCGGTGATTCTTTGGTAATGGTGACATCATGTGGATGACTCTCTCTTACACCTGCGGAGGTAATAACGGAGAATTTCGCCTTTTTTAGACTCTCGATATCCTTTGCTCCGCAGTAGCCCATACCCGCGCGCAGTCCACCGATGAATTGATGCATAACTTCTGTAAGTGTTCCTTTGTATGGCACTCTGCCTACAATACCTTCTGGAACAAGTTTTTTAATATCGTCTTCGACATCTTGAAAATAACGATCTTTCGATCCTTGCTTCATGGCTTCCACACTACCCATTCCTCGGTAAGACTTGAATTTTCTTCCTTCAAAAATGATTGTTTCTCCTGGACTCTCATCCGTGCCAGCAAAAACAGATCCAGCCATGACAACGTCGGCTCCTCCTGCCAAGGCTTTTACAATATCTCCAGTGTAACGGATACCGCCATCAGCAATAACTGGAACACCTGCCTTAGCGCAAGCTAGAGAGGCTTCATAAATGGCCGTTAACTGCGGAACTCCAACTCCAGCTACTACGCGCGTCGTGCAAATTGAACCAGGTCCTACGCCAACTTTCACTGCGTCGACACCAGCATCAACCAAGGCTTGAGCCCCTTCTTTTGTGGCGATGTTGCCCGCTATCATTTGTAGCTCTTTAAACTCTTTTTTCGCTCGTTTCACAGCATTCAAAACCCCCGCGGAATGACCATGGGCGGTATCGATGGTAATCACATCAACGCCAACGTTTAATAATGCCTCAATTCGTTCGAACATATCACCTGTAACACCCACGGCAGCTCCAACCATTAATCGACCGAAACTATCTTTACACGCGTTTGGATAATTTTGCACGCGAAGGATATCCTTGTAGGTAATTAAACCAACAATTTTACCGTCACGACTAATTACAGGTAGTTTTTCGATTTTATGACGTTTTAATATTTCTTCGGCGGCAACTAAGTCAGTGCCCTCAGGTGCAGTAACGAGTGTTTCTTTTGTCATTAACTCGCTTACTTTGGCGTCTAATCTTGTTTCGAAGCGTAAATCTCGATTGGTTAGAATACCTATGAGCTTATCTGTTTTATCGATGATCGGAATTCCACCAATTTTATTTTCCTTCATGAGGTTTAAAGCCTCGCCTATCGTGGCATCCGGCATCAAGGTAATGGGGTCAACGATTAATCCGCTTTCTGACCGTTTAACTTTCCGAACTTCACTGGCCTGCATTTCGATGCTCATGTTTTTATGTAGCATGCCCATGCCGCCTTCACGCGCCATAGCTATGGCCATCGCTGATTCCGTTACAGTGTCCATTGCCGCAGAAATCAAGGGTAAATTAATCGTTATTTCGCGGGTAAGTTTGGTCTTGATATCAACTTCTCGGGGTAAAACTTCTGAGTGGGCTGGAATAAGCAGGACGTCGTCGAAGGTGAGCCCTTGCTGTGCGAATTTATCTGAAATTGGATTCATTGCGAATTAATTTCACCCAAATGTAACCATATTCGGTCAACTTGCCAAGACTTAGTAAGTCTTTAAGACTTAGCAAGTCTATATAAACGATACAACACCAATATAACTGCTGGAACTAAAATGATAAATTTAATACTGGCACAATAAAAAGCTAAGGATGCAGAAAATTGAGTACCCTGGTGATACACAATTTGAAGTAGACCGATATTCTCTATGCCATCTAAAATTCCCGCAAGAATCGGGACATATTGCATGTATTTCAACCAGGTTTTTTGACTCTTGCTCCACCAATCTTGCAAAACGAGGAATAAACTTCCGGCATAGCCTATGATGAAAATATAATCGAAGAATAATGAAAACTTCTTTAAGGGTATAGCATCAAGTGCTTCCCATTGAGCCACCATATCATTCGCCACTTCTAGGGTGTGGGCTAGTTCGAAGGCAATTATACCTGGGCCGGGTTTGTCGACATAGCGCAAGACAATTGCCCCAATGACGAAAATGACAAAACAGACTTTAAACGCGGTTGATTTCATTTATTCAAACTTTATGACGGCTTGATTGAAAACTCCTTCTGGAGTTTGAGTATACACTCGATAATATCCAGTATGCCAGTTTGAAGTGTCAATTATTTCGTCTTTTCCTTTGTATACCATTTGACCGAGGCTGTTAAAAACAAGAATATCCAGAACACCATAATCCTGTGGAAAGGAAAGTAGAAGGATATCGTTTTGGTACACCATATTTACTTTTGTTTGATTCACATGGTCTCTTATTCCGACGAAGGGTTCACCCTTAAAAAATTCCCAAATAACTTGAGATGCATCAAAGTCTCTATTCGTATTGTTTCCCCCTAGTTCTATTATGGCATTTGGCCAAGTGTGTCCACCATCAGTAATTTTATACAAAATAACTTCTGAATCGTCTGTCCCGTTGGCATAGGTATAGCGCTGGGCTGTGCAATTGTCATTCGTATTAATGTCGGGTAAATCGAATATCATTGGAGTTGTATCACAATTGTTAATGGCAACCCACTTGTCAACCACATCTTCGATTGATGCTACGCCTGTAGAACCATTGTAAGGCACTGTCAGGTCACTTGTTCCATGAATCTGCATGACAGGCACTGGTCCTCCTGGCGCGCAATTATTAAACAAATTGCTATTCATTGACCCCGTTACAGAGGCAATTTTGGCTATCCTATAATCTAATTCACAAGCTAATTTGTAACTCATATACCCACCATTGCTCATACCTGTTGAGAAGACTTTGGATTGGTCGATATTGTAAGTAGCTGAAAGTCGATCGATTAACTCATTAATAAAGGCTACATCATCAACAGCTCCAGCGTTTACGAATGCATTCCAGTACCTTATTCCGTTTAAATCCGTAGTGCCATTTGGATGGACAACCAAAAAATTATCGACATCAGCTAAGTTTTTAAAGTTA
This sequence comes from Verrucomicrobiota bacterium, assembly GCA_017853115.1. Taxonomy (GTDB): domain Bacteria; phylum Bacteroidota; class Bacteroidia; order Chitinophagales; family UBA8649; genus JAFMKE01. The sequence goes on along the minus strand of JAFMKE010000031.1, from coordinate 12,960 downwards.
CCATACAGGCTCTGTTGAGTTGCATTAGAACCATAACCATGCAGATTGATTACTAAAGGAACTGCTGCAGAACCATCATAGATGGCCGGTACATAAAGGATATAATCGCGTTGATACCCATCAAAATTGAAGGTGTCTAAAACGGTGGTTTGCGCTTGGAGAATTTGACTGAATCCTAGAAATATGGATACGAATAGTAGTGTTTTTTTCATGTCGAAACAATTAAGATTGTCCCGAAGATACAAACAACTAACGAATAACCGTTACGATACCTTTTTTCTCTACATTGGTTCCATCTGAAGCACGGAATTTGATGAGGTAGGGATAACCTCCGATCGGAACAGGGCTGCCATTATGTTCGCCAAACCAACCCGCGTTCGGGTCATTACTTTCGAAAATCAATTCGCCCCAGCGATTAAAAATCTGCATGCTGTAGTTGGTCGGATCACCAAAGACAATCACTGGCTTGAACTCATTGTTTATTCCATTTGCTGCAATAGCGTTTGGAATGTATACCGATGGTCGCTGTTCGATGCAATTCTGGTTCGACGAGCTGACGAGGGATTCAACTGTTCCGTTGGGATGGTTAAAGGTATATTCTGCTTGTACCTGGTAGCAAAACGTTCCCCGTTGATTGGCGAAAGCACTGATGTCATCGATGTATTCATAATTTTCATCTCCTCCTGCCAGGGTGGCTATGAGTTGAAATCCTGCACCATAATCACGAAAAAGTCTGTAGGTATTTACAGTGGCAAATTCCAGTTCAAAAGCATTCCACTCTATGCTGTTTTGAAAAAAGTCGAAAAGATCTGGCTCTACATATATCGTCCTTCCAATGGTTGATCGATGGTCATCGCCACAACTATCATTCGCATTGATTTGATAATACCTGGCTGCTAGGTATTCGACTGAGGCAGTGTCGGGCAAGTAAATATTCCCGAGGCCTGGAAATAGATTGGCATCGTAGCGTTGAGCTAAATCAAAATCAAGGCCTCGTTTACTCGTGTCAATTTGCAAGTTGCGCAGTTCGGATAAACTATCTATAAAGAAAGTGATATCTATCTGACTATCACTAACCCAAGACAAGGTACGAATGTAAAATTCTCTCGGAGGCTGAACTATCTCTGCGCTATCAATAATCCATTGACTATTACTTCTTGGCACGCCATTTTCGTCTATAACTTCCACGCGAAAACGAATTTCATCGTTGTCAATAAAATCAAAGAAATTGTATATCGTTTGTCCGCTTGTCAGTGTATCTACTTGTTCAATAGGTCCGCCATTAACCTGGACAGAAAGATGATATTCAAAGTTTGCTGCGTATGGATTGTTATATGGCTCCCATTCGTATTCTATCAGTTGATTACACCCTTGTTGATCCACGCTTACATTGAGTAGTTCATAACCGATGGGATTATATTGACTTAAGTTGTCACAACAATCCAAGTAGATAAGGGTGTAAACCAAATCAGGGTCATCAATATTAGAGATACTGTCGATGTAGCATGTATTGTTGATACCAAAAACAGTATCGAAGGGTTGAGCTAGTCCATTAGGCAATAAATAAGCAATTACGTATCCACAGGTCTGGATAAATTCACTTTCATCCCAGCAAATTTGAACGCCTGAAGGAAGAACATCCAATGATTGTATCTCTGGTTGAAAAGATCCAAAAGCATTGGTTGCAATTTCCGAGATAACCGGAGCTTGTCCCGGACAATTGTAATTATAGATGATGTAGTAATACAATGGGTCCCCGATGTTGAAAGCATTTACATGTGTAAAGGTGGTTTGGACGGCATTGACTACCGTAGTGACAAGGCTAAAGGTTCCTGCGGGGTCATTGGCAACCCAAACTTCATAACTCACAAATGGACCACAAGGGGCAGGGGGTGGGCTCCAACTAAGCAGCACGTCATTATTTTGACTTTCTACGCAAAGAATTTCTTGAGCTTGCAGTTGAAACGCAAACATTCCTACTAAAAGGATGAGTAATTTTTTAAAGTGAAATTCCTTCATTTATCCGGCAACAATTTTGGTCATTTTATCGAAGTTTAGATACTGTTGAGCAAGTTCTTGTAATTGCTTTGCATCAATTGCGTGTATATTTTCCAACTGCTTATTGAGCACATCTAAATCGAGTCCAAAAATAACAAAGTTTTTCAAGGTGCTGATCATACTAAGCGGACCATCGGCGCTTTTCATAATTTGTCCAATCATATAATTTTTAACCATTGCCAACTCAGCAGCGGGGATTTCTTCATTTTTTAAACGATTAATCTCCTTTTCTATTTCGCTAATCGTAGCATTTTTGTATTGATTCCCTACTTCTGTTGCAATACAAAAGTATCCCGTATCCATTATAGGGTTTAGAAATGAATAGATACCGTAGGTGTATCCTTTTTCTTCTCGAATATTTGACATCAATCTACTCCCGAAGTATCCCCCAAGCACGGTGTTGAGTATTTGGAGGTTTTCAAAATCTTTGTGATAGATATTGATGCTAGGCATACCAATTCGGATCGCCGATTGTAGTGCGTTTTTTGATGCAATTTCTTTAAAATCTGGTTCCTGTGGTTGAATATTCGCTTGATGCTCATCGCCAGAATGTAAACTTAACTTACTAAATGAGTCGCTAATAAGTTTATGGATTGTTGCCCCGATATTTCCCGCGGCAAGAACAATTGATTTTGAATTTAAATGCAAGCCCTCCATGTAATGTTGAAGAAGATCCTCACGGTTTATTGCATCGATATCTTTAGCATCAGACAAATATCCAAAGGGATGCTCCGCTCCAAAAATTGCCCGATTAAAGTATTGTGTTGCTATGTAGCTATTCTTTTCCCACTGCACCGCCAGCTTTTGCTTGCTTTTTCGTTTAATTTTTTCGATTTCTTTTTCAGGGAATTGAGCATTTTGAAGAACGTCCATTAGTAATGGGAGGAGTTCGGCAAACTTATCGCTCAAACAAAAAAGACTTAACTGCGCGCTATACATGTTTGCCTGAATTTTAATCGTGGCACCATAAAAATCGAAAGTTTCAGCTATCTCTCTTGCAGATTTTGAGTTGGTTCCTTTCAACATCGTACTTGCGCACAATCCTGCGAGCATGCGTTTTTTTTCAAAAAACCTTCCCCCAGGCATCAAGATGTTTAATTGTAAGATATTTTGACTAGTGCCATCCAGCGTGTATACTTTAAGTCCGTTAGACAATGTTTCTTCATGCACATGACCTAAGGATAAACTATGAGGAAGTTGTACTTTGGGTGCTATCGTTCTATTCATTTGAGCTGGCATTGTAGTATAAGGTATTTGAGTTGGCTTCAGTAAAAATTGATTCGGCAATACGTTTAATTTGTTTTGGCGTAACTGCTTGATAAAAGGGCTGTTCGTTGTTGTATAAATGCATGGAGTTTATAGATTTGAAATAAGCCATATTAAACGCTTTGCTTTGGTGGCTTTCATTCGTAAAGGCCAAATAATTACAAGCTTTGTTAATCACTTTCTCCAATTCACGTTTCTCAACAAGTGTTTCTTGTAAATCATTGAGAACGGAAACAATAGCAGCATCTATTTGCTGTAAGCTTATGCCATCTTCGGGTTTCGCTTCTATGATGAGCAAATTGTGTTCGTCTGTCCCGCTGAGGTAGGCGTCTATTTCAGTGCATAGTCCCAAATCATCAACAAGGTGTTTGTATAAGCGTGATGAATCACCTGTTCCAAGGATTTCTGTAATCACATCCAAGGCATAATAATCAGCATGTGTCCGATTAAAACAATGATAGGCTTTATAAATAACACTTGAAGGTACATCTCTTGTCACTTCTTTAGTTCTGCCATGGGTTTGTTTATCCTCTTCTTTGATGGGCTGCTCGATGGAAGGGCCAGCAGGAATATCTCCGAACCATTTTTCAACCAAAGGGATAACATCTGCTGTTTTAACTCCACCGGCTATGCTCAGTATAGCATTATTTGGCCGATAGTAAGTATAAAAGAAGTCTTTGGTTTCTTTCAGGGTTATGTGTTCAACGTGTTCGAGTTTTAGACCGATAGTTGGCCAGCGATAGGGGTGGCTTTTGTAGCATAAGTCCATTAGTAAATGCCATACATCGCCATAAGGTTTGTTTAGGTAGTTTTGTTTAAATTCTTCGCAAACTACAGATATTTGGGTGTCCAGGCTTTGCTGATTAAAATCCAATTCAAGCATGCGATCACTCTCTAGCCACAGCGCTGTTTCTATATTAATGGCGGGTAAAGTTTCATAATAGTTTGTTAGGTCGACGGTGGTAAAAGCGTTGTTGTCGCCACCCGCAACTTGCAAGGTGCTATCGAAGTGAGGGATGTTTTTAGATCCTTCAAACATGAAGTGCTCGAACAAATGAGCGAAACCTGTTTTTTCAGGGGTTTCATGTTTTGAGCCCACTTTGTAAAGTATGTTAAGTGTAACCAGCGGTGTGCTTTCTATTTCTTCAACCAAGACGGTTAGTCCATTGGGAAGTACAAATTCTTCAACATTAGTCATGCCCTAAAGGTAAGAACTTGTGTACGATTAAAACGCGCAAAAAATAAAAAACCCGAAGGGTGAACTTCGGGTTTTTTAAATTGCATGTGCTTATCTAATTATTCAAAAACAATAGTCAGCTCAACACGTCTATTCTCCTGACGACCTGCAGCAGTTTCATTGCTGGCAACAGGTCTTGTTTCGCCATATGCTTCCGTTTGAATTCTTTCCGGACTAATTCCTTTTTCGACAATTAGGGTCTTAACAGCATTTGCTCGCATTTCGGACAACACTTGGTTGCTTGCTTCAGATCCAACATTGTCCGTATGTCCTTCAATCAATAAAATGTAATCCGGATGAGCGTCGAGAATTTCAGCAAGCTCCTCAAGTGAAGAAAATGATGAGCTTTTGATAATTGCTTTACCCGATTCGAATTCTAAATTCTTGAATGCTAAATCCAGTGCTTCTTCTACTTCTTTTTCAATTACAGGACATCCCTTATTCTCGATTGGACCCGCAGTTAGTGGACAATCATCTTCACTATCTTGAAGCCCATCACCGTCTGTATCTGGACAACCGTTAAACTCCGCTAGACCAAATACCTTAGGACAAGCATCATCTTTGTTTAGGATGCCATCGTTGTCATCATCATCATATGGACAACCATTGTTTTCGATAGGTCCTGCTACAGTAGGACAAGCATCTTCGCTGTCTTTGATGCCGTCGCCATCCGTGTCTGGACACCCATTAAATTCTTCAAGTCCAGCTAGCGTAGGACAATCGTCTTCGCTATCTTGAATACCATCTTCATCCGAATCTGGACATCCTGCGAAAGCTTCGATGCCTTTTTCTTCCGGACACTTATCGTTCATGTCGCTAATACCATCCCCATCTGTATCTGGGCAACCGTTGAATTTTTTGATACCAGGAACATCCGGACATTCATCTTCGTTGTCCAAGATTCCATCATCATCTCTATCTTGATCTGGGCAGCCTTTCGTTTCCCATGTTCCGGCCTCTTTTTTACATTCGTCATTTTTCTTGCTTACATGATCGCCATCTTTATCCTTTAATTTTTTCGCAATCGGAATACTCAAATTCATGTATACATTCGCATCGTAAATGGTCGACTTTGCAAAAAGCGGTAAAATATCGTTGGTTCCTAAGCTCAATGGACCTAAACGAACCCCTGTGCCAAAATGCATATTGCCCAGCGTATTCATAGACAAAGGCAAGTATAGAGCGAACCATTTGTGCTCATATCTAGGAGTCAGACTAAACTCTGAAATCCCTCTCGTTTTTTCTGGGTTTTTCTTGAATCCGGGAGCAATACTAGCACCAAGATTAGCGTAGAAGTTTTTCCATAAATTATAATCAAGGTAAGCGTTGATGCGCATCGGTAAAGAAACATTATAAGTCCCTTTTTTTGCGCTTGTTTCATTAAAAATAGATGCCAGCGTATCTTCGAAACCTTGTAAACCGCTGTTTTCAAAATCTTCGAAAGCCGCACCGAAAGTTTCTTCAATGTCGATATCTGGAAGGTCGGCAAAATACTCGCCAAATACACCATTATCTCTTTGGTAGGGGGTAAAGCCCATGTCAATAATCCCCAAGCCTACTTTTACTTTGTATTTTTCCTTTCTTGGATCTAGGTAATCAGGATTGCCGTCCATACCATATTTGTAATTGTCTACTTTCGGCCTGAACTCCCACACTGCACCCACATCTAAGCCAACACCAAATCGGGTTCCTTTGGTTGCGTTTCCTCCGATATCATTGATATTAGTTCCTAAGATAGAGGAATATCCAAAGCGCAAGTCAGATTGCGTAACGGTTACTGTTGAATCTGTTGGAAAAGTCACGTCGAGGTTGTCAGAGTAAAAATAAGTGTTCGCCAATCCTTGGGTAAGTTTAGCTGTCCCCGCAAAGGAGACGAAATGTTTACCTGTGTTTAAAAGTGTTGTGCCGTATGTTATACCATATTCTGCCCAAGTATTACTTTGTATGGAAAAATTTTCGTTTTGAATACCGACATTATAAAGTGATGATAGTAATAATTCGTTATACGACATCGTGGCAAGATTTTCATCTACTCCATTGACATTCGTATGCGTGCGAAGACGCATACTAAATCCCATGGCATGACTTTTTTCCTTGCCAAAATTTGCCATAAATGACAAGGGTGCCAGCACCTCGCCAGAAACATAAACTCCCTTGCGTTTGCCGTTTAAGCGTTCCACTAAATAATTATCAGAGAAGTCGGGGTCTTCAAAGGCAAAGCTTCGGTCGCTAAATAATGCTGAGCGCTTAATGCCTAAATAGTTGTTGCTCACCGTGAATCCAGCACCTACAATATTCATATGAAAACTATATCGGCTATCTACGATTTCTGCCGGGTTGTAGCTCAGGGAATAAACACCAGAATAGTTGTCCGTGTGGTGACCGAGATTGTTCTGGCCAAATGTCAAAGAACTCCAACATCCGAAAAGCAATGCAAGGAGTGATTTCAAGGGGAAATTTTTCATGATTTTTAGCTTGAGATTTAAGATTAACTGCAAAACTATCAAATTAAGCATTGAAATTTTCATTTGAGTTGAATTCTTTGTGGAAAAAAAAATAAATAGGCTAGACTTTTATTTAAAAGATAACTACCTTTGCTGCCGAATTAAAAGAAGGCTTCATAGGTGAGAAAGTTTACGTTATTTTTTATTGCTACAACAATCTTTATGCTTGCAGGAGTCGTGGCGTTTGGGCAAAATCACGAGGATGAACACACCAGTACTTACGCAGCTGAGGATGAGATTCACGAGTTATCTCACGAGATCCATGAGGCGGAAGCTGAGTTTGACGTAGCAACAATGATTATGCATCACATTGCGGATGCTAATGAATTTCATATTGCAGGGGATTTATCTATGCCATTGCCTATTATTTTATTCGACAAGTTAGAGGGTGTAAAGGTTTTCTTGTCATCTGCTTTTCATCATGGGCACACGGCGGTAGATGGATTTGTAATGGACCATGGAGTTGTTAAGAAAGTGAAAGGAGAATTCCCTGCTGGTAGCGTGGATGTAGAAGTGCATCATGGTGAAGTGGTTTTTAACGGTGAGCATTTTGAAACGGAGTCTAAATCCACTTTACTAGAGCCTTCTTCCTTTTATGATTTCTCAATCACGAAGAACGTATTCACATTATTACTTTCTTGCATAGTTTTAATTTTGATTTTTGTTGGTATGGCGCGCTCATATAAGAAAGGCAATTTGGTTCCACAAGGAATATATTCTGCCTTAGAGCCACTGGTTTTGTTTGTTAAAGAAGAGATTGCTATTCCCAATATTGGTGAAGAGAAGTATGCTAAGTTTTTGCCGTACCTGTTGACTGTTTTCTTTTTTATCTGGTTAAATAACATTTTTGGTTTAATTCCATTCTTCCCAGGAAGTGCGAACTTGACCGGTAATATCGCATTGACCTTCTTACTTGCGTTTATAACGATGATTATCACCAATGTTTATGCTACCAAGACATACTGGGGGCATATTTTCAACCCGCCTGTACCTTTACCCTTGAAGCCATTAATGATTCCTATTGAGATAGTCGGTATCATTTCGAAGCCATTTGCTTTAATGATTCGTTTGTTTGCGAATATCTCTGCGGGTCATATTTTGATATTGAGTCTGTTATCCCTGATTTTTATTTTTAAATCATACTTCGTAGCGCCGGTTTCAATTGGCTTTGTGTTGTTTATGTCTTTATTGGAAATTTTGGTAGGCTTTTTACAAGCGTTTATTTTTACATTATTGAGTGCTCTTTTCATTGGCCTTGCCCAAGAAGATCACCATTAAAAGATATTTTTTAATTATTCATTTAAAACCTAGTATTATGGAAATGGAAGGAATGATGGCGTTAAAAGCCGTTGGTGTTGGATTAACCGTTTTAGGAGCAGGTATTGGAATTGGTAAAATTGGTGCGTCTGCAGTAGAAGGTATTGCAAGACAACCTGAGGCTACTAATAAAATCCAAACTGCAATGATTATCGCTGCTGCATTGATTGAAGGTGCTGCATTATTCGGTATCGTTGCTGCGACTTTCTTGGTATAGTCAACCGAAATTCAAGAAAACTTCTCCGTATTCGGATTGCGAGCGGAGAAGTTTAATGAATAGTTAAAAATTAAAATACGAATAAATAACTTTTTATATGGAATTATTAACTCCGGACATAGGATTATTGGTTTGGTCAACCCTTGCCTTCTTAAGCTTAATGTTTATTCTTAAAAAATTTGCTTGGAAGCCTATCGTGGATTCTTTGGATGAGCGGAATTCGTCAATAGCAGATGCTCTAGCTGAGGCTGAAAAAGCGAGAAAAGAAATCGCTGAGTTATCTAGCCGAAACGAAGAGATTTTGAAAGAAGCTAAGGAAGAAAGAAATAATATTCTACGCGAAGCGAATAAGGTTAAAGAAGAGATTATTGCCGAAGCCAAAACTAAGGCGCAAGAGGATGCTGCTAAAATCATGGCAGCCGCTAAAGAAGATATTGAAGTGCAGAAATTAGCTGTCATGGCAGATATGAAAAATGCAGCAGCTAATCTTTCGGTAGAAATTGCAGAGAAAGTATTGACTCGTGAGCTTTCATCCAAAGGAGAACAAGAAAAATACATTAGTGAACTAGCAGCTAAAGCTAACTTAAACTAAAGTACCGTATTATGCTATCACCTAGATTAGCCAGTCGATATGCCAAATCAATTCTTAACCTAGCGAAGGAGCGCGGGGCTATGGAAGACGTGGTAAAGGACATGCGACTTTTAGAAGAAACCTTAGGCTCAAGTAAAGATTTACGAAACATGCTTAAGAGTCCGGTTATTCCATCAGATAAAAAAGAAGGGGTTGTTAAAACCTTGTTTGCTGATAAGCTGTCTGAGATTACCTACAAGTTTATCCACTTGTTGGTGGTTAAGGGACGAGAAAAGCATTTGGTGGAAATGGTTGCTTCGTTCATGGATCAATACAACAAAGAGAATCAGATTATTAAAGCTACTTTAACTACAGCAGTTCCTGTAGAAGAGAAAACGGTAGAAGAATTAAGAAAGCTTCTGTTAAGTAATGAGGATACGAAAGGAGTTGAGATGCAAACTAAGGTAGACCCGGAGATTGTAGGAGGTTTCGTATTGCAATATGGCGATATGCTTTTAGATCATAGCGTTGAACGTAAATTGCAACTCATCAAAAAACAAATTCAAGACAATACATACATTTCAAAAATTTAATAAATATCATGGCAGCAGTAAAACCAGATGAAATATCAAGCATCTTAAGAGAACAATTAGCCAACGTTAAAACAGCTACAGAACTGGAAGAAGTAGGTACCGTATTACAAGTGGGTGATGGAATTGCCCGTGTATATGGTTTGACCAATGTGCAATACGGAGAATTGGTGGAGTTTGAGAATGGTGTGAAAGCTATTGCACTTAACTTGGAAGAAGACAACGTAGGTGTGGTACTTATGGGTTCCTCAGAAGAAATCAAAGAAGGAGATACCGTAAGAAGAACTAAAGTAATTGCTTCGATTAAGGTTGGAGAAGGTATGGTGGGTCGTGTGGTAAACACTTTAGGTGAGCCTATTGATGGTAAAGGCCCAATTACAGGTGACTTGTACGAAATGCCTCTAGAGCGTAAAGCACCGGGTGTAATTTATCGTCAGCCGGTAAATGAGCCCTTGCAAACAGGTATCAAAGCGATTGATGCGATGATTCCAATTGGACGTGGACAGCGTGAGTTAATCATTGGTGACCGCCAAACCGGTAAAACGGCTGTGGCGATTGATACGATTATCAACCAGAAAGAATTTTACGATAAAGGTGAGCCAGTATTCTGTATTTATGTTGCTTGTGGACAAAAAGCAAGTACAGTTGCTCAGATTGCGAAGGTATTAGAAGAAAATGGTGCCATGGATTATACGGTCATCGTTTCCGCTTCAGCGGCTGATCCGGCGCCATTGATTTTCTATTCTCCGTTCGCAGGAGCTGCTATCGGAGAGTATTTCAGAGATACAGGTCGTCCAGCATTGATTGTGTATGATGATTTATCTAAACAAGCAGTTGCCTACCGTGAGGTTTCTCTCTTACTGAAAAGACCTCCAGGACGTGAAGCATACCCAGGTGACGTATTTTACTTACACTCTCGTTTATTAGAGCGTGCAGCGAAAGTGAATGCTAATGATGATATTGCACAAAACATGAACGATATCCCTGAGTCCTTGAAAGGCATGGTAAAGGGTGGTGGGTCATTGACTGCATTACCAATTATTGAAACACAAGGTGGCGATGTATCTGCTTATATCCCAACCAACGTAATTTCTATTACGGATGGTCAAATTTTCTTGGAGTCTAACTTGTTTAACGCGGGTGTTCGACCAGCGATTAACGTGGGTATTTCAGTATCTCGTGTAGGTGGTTCGGCTCAAATCAAGACTATGAAGAAAGTGTCTGGTACCTTAAAGTTGGATCAAGCGCAGTTTAGAGAGCTAGAAGCATTCTCGAAGTTTGGTTCTGATTTGGATGCAGCAACGAAAGCGGTTCTAGACAAAGGTGCGAGAAATGTGGAAATGCTGAAGCAAGCACAATTCTCTCCGCTATCTGTTGAAAAGCAAGTAGCTATGGTATTCTTAGGTACAAACAATTTGATGAATAAAGTACCTTTAAATAAAGTAAGAGCTTTTGAGAAGGAATTCTTAAGTCAATTAGAAAGCCGTTTTGAAGATACATTAACATCTTTAGGTGGTAAGGCAGTGACAGATGAAGCTCAAGCAACTTTAAGAAAGTTAGCAGAGGAAGTAGCTTTAAACTACCAAGATTAATTCGAATCTAACTGAATACGTATAAACCGTAAGAGCATATGGCAAATTTAAAGGAAGTAAGAGAACGTATTGGTTCGGTAATCACCACTCAGCAAATTACCAAAGCCATGAAACTGGTTGCTGCCTCTAAACTAAAGAAGGCAACAGACAGAATTACTGTCATGCGTCCGTACTCTGACAAGTTGTTTAGTATTTTGGAGAATATTTTGGCAAATGTTGATGTAGAGGCCTTGAATTTAAATTTCAGTCAAGAAAGAGAAGTTAAGAAGGTACTGATCTTGTTAATTACTTCGGATAAGGGATTATGTGGTGGTTTCAATGCGAACTTGAACAAGAAAGCTAAAGCGCTTATAGAAGGAGAATATAAGCATCTAAAGGGTCAAGGTATTACCGTTGCGGCTATTGGAAAGAAAGGAAGAGATTTCTTTAAAAACTATGAAGGTGTCGGGGTAGATGCTACTTATCAAGGTTTGTTCGCTGATATTTCCTTTGAGAATGCGTCAAAAGCAGCTGAATTCGCGATGAAAGGTTTTCTTGATGGTAGTTTCGACCGGGTACATGTAGTGTATTCTGAGTTTGTCAACGCAGCAACTCAAATTTTTCAGCAAGAACAATTCTTGCCAATCGCTCAGTTTGAGAGTAAAGAAGGGGGGCTGAATGCTGATTTCTTGTTTGACCCGGATAAAGAAGAGTTGGTAGGCGAATTAATTCCGAAAATTTTAAAAACGCAGTTTTTCCGATTTATTTTGGACAGTAATGCCTCAGAGCATGGTGCTCGAATGGTTGCTATGGATCAAGCTACTGAAAACGCGAATGAATTGCTTAATGAACTTAAGTTGTTGTATAACAGAGAACGTCAGGCAGCAATTACTAAAGAGATTTTGGAAATTGTTGGAGGTGCAGCAGCCCTGGAAGAAGCTTAAGATTATTTTAGAGACTCAATTAAAAACCAGCATCCATGCTGGTTTTTTTGTTTTGGGTAGTATCAATGCCTAGTTGAATTGGATTAATTTTATTTTTTAATTCACATTTCTCCCAAAGTCTTGCAGTTGCTGGTCACAGTACTAGCTATTTGTCATCAAAATGCCATTTTGTTTAATTTTTTTTAATATTAGTTAAACATTTATTTGTTTTCGGTGTTAAGCAATCAAACATTTATTAAACTTTTTTTTAACTCAATTTTAAATCATGAAAAAGAACATTTTTTATTTATTCCCAATTTTATTTTTATTCTTAGTAACCTCTTGTGGTTCAGAAGATGAACCAATGCCCGAGCCAATGACAATTGTTGAAACGGCTCAAGCTACGGCAGACTTAAGTTTGTTGGTAGAGGCAGTGGTAGCTGCAGATTTAGTAGACGCGTTGAATAGCGGTACTTTTACGGTATTTGCACCAAATAACGCTGCTTTTCAAGCTTTATTGGATTCTGACCCTGCATGGAACACTATCACGGATATCCCAGTAGATGTGTTAACAAGTGTGTTATTGTTTCACGTTGTTGAAGGCGAAGTAAGAGCAGCTGACTTATCAGATACTTATGTGAACACTTTGTCTACTGGTCCGAATATGGAGCCTTTGTCTTTGCAAATTACTACTACGGGTGGAGTT
>JAFMKE010000159.1 GCA_017853115.1 Verrucomicrobiota bacterium | reverse complement strand
AAGGAAATTTAAGTATTGCTGATTTAGACCAGATGGAGTTGAAAACTACCCTTAGTGGGAATATCCAGCAAGAAGCGCTCAACACCCTCCTTCCTGATTCCGTTCGACTAAATGATGGTGAGATTCTAATTGAAGAGTTATCATTAATTCTTCATCAAAACAATAAGAGCAAAATCTGGCAAGCACTGGATGTTGAGGGCAAAATAAAACTTGATTCATTACAGGGTGATATTGCTGTTTTAAATTTACCCTTCAACCTTCAAGGTGAGTTTATTGGTCAAGAAAACTACTTAGCTGCAAATGGAGTTAAAATTCAATTGGGCGAAAATGACCTTGCTTTTGACGGCAAACTCAAGAATATTTTATCTTTTATCCTCAAAAAGGAAGATAATCAACTTTCCGAACTTGGACTAAGTGGCCGTTTACGCAGCAATCATTTCAATCTCAATGATTTCATACTAGATAAAACAAGCAAATCGAAGAATGATCACCCCGTTTTATTACCTGCTATTTTCGGTCAACTGGATATCGCTATTGACGAGTTACAATTCAAAAAATTACTCATTCAAGATATTATTGTTGATGCCCAAGCCAATGGCTTAGCCTATACTTTCGACATATCACAAGCAAAAGCCCTAGAAGGGTCATTTGAAGGATTCTTGTTAAGCAATGTCAATGCCAATGACTTTGAAATCAATCTGAGTGGAGATCTTACAGGCGTGCAAATTGATTCACTATTTTCCGCTTTCGATAATTTTAACATGGACGATATGGGGAGTGAGAATATTAAAGGCACTCTTGATTGTAGCTTAGCTTTTAGTGCTACCTGGAAAAACTTCAGTGAATTTGACCGAGATAACTTCATTATGCAGAGCAACCTCCGCCTGAGCGATGGCGAACTTATTTCCTTCGCTCCTTTGATGAGTTTATCGAATAAACTTGAAGTTGAACAACTCGCGCATCTATATTTTACGGATTTAGAGGCAGATGTTACAGTGAAAGATGGATGGATAAATATTCCTATGACAACTATTCAAAGTAATTTGCTTAGCCTCGAGGCAGGCGGACGACATAGCTTTCAAGATGAGATAGATTATCAATTGATACTAAACCTTAAGAACTTACTGGCTGCGAAATTCAAAAAAAATAAAACTACTCAAGAGGATTATGTGAATGATGCAAAAGGAGGAATAAATTTTTACATAAGCATGACCGGTACTTCAAGTAATCCGGTAATAAAATACGATAAGCAAAGCGTTAAGGAGAAAATCAAACAAGATTTTAACGACGAAAAGCTGGAGTTTAAAAATCTTTTTAAAAAAGGTGAAAAAAGTGAATTTGAGGAAAATGAGATTAAATTTGAAGAGCTAAGGGAGGAAGATAAGTACATCGACTGGGAAGATTAGTGCTTGAAAGAAAGTAAAAAATGGATATTTATCAACGTAAATCGGGTATTAAAATAGCTCTTTTTATAGCGGCAATTCTCATTGCGGCGGGTTCATTATGGTATACCAATCAGTTGGCTGCTAAAATTGCCAATGAAGAAGAAAACAAAGTACGTTTATGGGCGCAAGCCCTGGAAAAAAGAGCAAAACTGGTCAAGATAACTGGAGACTTGTTTGAAAAAATATCTGCAGATCAACGGAAAGAAATAGAGAATTGGGCAGAGGCCACTAGTCTAATTATTAAGACCGACGATATTAACTCAATCACTTTCCTCAGTAAAATAATTATTGGCAACACCAATGTCCCTGTTATTCACGCCAGTAGTGATGGAGAAATCATTGATTACCGAAACATTGATATACCGGAATCGATAGATACCTTAAGCTTTTTAGATAGTTTGTTCCAATCTAAATCGTTCCAAACTTATCCGCCTGTAGAAATCGATTATATCACTGGTCGAAATTTTATTTACTACAGCGATTCTAAAATATTCTCCGAGTTAAAAAAAGTATTAAATGATTTGATTGAATCATTCATTTCAGAAATAGTCGTTAACTCCGCTTCTCTTCCGGTCGTCTTAATTAATGACAACAGAGAGGTTATTTCGAGCGGAAATATAGATGAAGAGTTGCTCGCACCAATCATATTAGAGCAAACGCTTGCAAGTATGGCAGCTGAAAATGACCCGATTCTACTTGATTTAGGGGATCAGCGTAAGCGTATTGTATACTACAAGAACTCAATTATTCTTAAACAGCTAAAAGCATTCCCCTACGTGCAGTTGTTTTTGTTTAGCATCCTGATGATTGTGGCTTATTTGGGTTTTAGCAGCACGCGAAATGCCGAACAAAATCGTGTATGGGTTGGCATGGCGAAAGAAACGGCTCATCAGCTAGGAACACCTATTTCTTCACTTTCAGCTTGGATAGATTATATGAAAGAGATGCCTGAAGATGCAGTAAGCAATACCCAATTTATTCAAGAGCTCGAAAAAGATGTTAATCGATTAGGCTTAGTTGCAGAGCGCTTTTCTAAGATTGGTTCAAAAGCTGATTTGGAAATCAAGGATGTTCGCGCATCTATTCATAAAGCCATGCAGTACATGCAAGAAAGAAGTTCTGACAAGGTGACATTTACACTAGATATTGAAGAAGAAAAAACCCAATTTGCGATCAATGAAGCCTTGTTTAACTGGGTTATAGAAAACTTGATTAAAAATGCCTTAGATGCCATGGAAGGAGTTGGATCCATTCGCATTAAAGTGTTTAAATCGAGTAAAAACGTAATTATTGATGTAATTGACAGCGGAAAAGGTATCCCTAAAAATCGTTTTGAAACCGTTTTTCAACCGGGTTTTAGTACTAAAAAACGAGGCTGGGGATTGGGCTTGTCATTAGTTAAGCGAATCATAGAACAATACCATAAAGGGAAAATTTATATTAAAGAATCAAGTGAAGAAGGAACCTGCTTTCGTATGAAGCTGCCACTCGTCTAATTAGCCATTAGAATATAAATGAGTAACTTTACTGCACCAATCAATAAATAAAGATGACAGAAGATGTAATGAGTAAATCGCAGAAAGCGATAGCCTTAGAAGATAAGTACGGAGCGCACAACTACCACCCCTTACCAGCGGTACTTAAAAAAGGTAAAGGAGTTTATGTGTGGGATGTAGATGGTAAAGTGTACTTCGATTTTCTTTCAGCGTATTCTGCAGTTAACCAAGGGCACAGTCACCCCAGAATCATCCAAGCATTAACTGATCAGGCGCAGGAATTGACCTTAACCTCAAGAGCTTTTTACAATGACTCTTTAGGGGAATATGAAAAATACATCACCAACTATTTTGGTTTTGACAAAGTGTTGCCGATGAATACGGGAGTTGAAGCGGTTGAAACTGCTTTAAAACTTTGCAGAAAATGGGCCTATGAAAAGAAAGGTATTCCGGTTAATCAAGCGAAGATTATCATGGTAGAAGCTAATTTCCATGGAAGAACATTGGGTGTAATTTCTGGTTCAACGGATCCAGATTCCCGAGGAGGCTTTGGTCCGTACTTACCCGGTTTAGAAGTTATTCCATACAATGATGTAAATGCTTTAGCTAAGGCTTTGGAAGATCCGAATGTTGCAGGATTCTTAGTTGAACCTATTCAAGGCGAGGCGGGTGTTGTTGTTCCAGATGAAGATTATTTGAGCAAATGTAAGGCCTTGTGTCAAGAAGCAAATGCGCTATTCATCGCTGACGAAGTACAAACTGGTTTAGCGCGCACGGGTCGCTTGTTGGCCGTTTGTGGCAATTGTAATTGTAAAGGTTTCTGTTCAAATAATTATGAAACTCGTCCGGATATTTTGATACTTGGCAAAGCATTATCTGGTGGTGTATATCCCGTCTCAGCTGTATTAGCAGATGATGAGATTATGTTGTGCATCAAGCCAGGCGAGCACGGTTCTACCTACGGTGGCAATCCGCTTGCTTGTCGAGTGGCCATGGAAGCGCTTGAAGTGATAAAAGACGAGCGCTTAGATGACAATGCCCGCTTTTTGGGCAAATATTTGCGTCAAGAACTGCG
>JAFMKE010000158.1 GCA_017853115.1 Verrucomicrobiota bacterium | reverse complement strand
ATGCTCCTTACTCCCATTGCCTTGATCAGAAAATTGAGTACTCGAAAAGGACAAGCCCTTAGTTCCAGTTGGACGATGATTGAAGAAGACCTATCGGATTTTAGTAAGCCATGGTAGGTTGAATTTATATAGAATGGAGCTATTACAACTTGAAAAGTTGTGGTTTTTCTTGTCGTGCCCGTTTGATCTCTTCTTTTTGTTTTTTCATCCAGTTTTCTCGAGATGCGACAAACTCTTCTTCGTTAATTAATTGACTGTTTTTGAACACAAGGTCATAGTCTTTAGGTTTGTTAGATACGACTTGAGCACTATGCTTGCCAAGAAAAAACTTCTTCACTACCTCGTAAACTCCTTTTCGGTATTCCCAGATCAATTTTAGGAAGTCGAGAAAGCGGCCATTTTTCAAAAATACACTAGCATATGCTTTCATTTGAAACCATTCAATTTGTCTCTTGCTTAAATCTGCAAATTCCAAAGCGCCACCCAATTGCTTGCTGTAGTTGTCCCAATTTTTTGTTTTTAGCTGATATCCAGCTTCCCCTTTTGCCGCGAGTCGGGCAACTTCGGTTCCTGGATAAGGCGTCATTAATCCGAACATAGGCAACTCGGGGTTAATCTCTACGGCAAAGTCTATGGTTTTTTGAATAGTTTGACTTGATTCATTCGGTTGGCCAATAATGAAGAAAGTCCCTATCGGCACACCGGCATTTTTAGCAAATTGATAGGCCTCTTTAATTTTATCCATAGAAATTCCTTTCCCCATGCGCTTCATGATTTCTTGATCTCCGGTTTCAACACCAATCTCCACGCGTAGTACATTCGCTTTTTTGAATTTGTAGAACATTTCCTGATCTACAAACTTGACGTGTGTTTGCACGTCCCAGCTAACTTTTTCGCCTATTTTCTTTTCAATCATAGCATCTAAGAGATCATGCGTGCGTTGCATGTCCACGCTAAACAACTCGTCTCCAAATGAAATATGTTTAGGATTAAAGCGATTAATGATGTATTCTATTTCTTCAATCACTTTTTCAACGCAGCGCTTCCTGGCTACTTGTCCATTGGGGTTCATACAAAACTGGCAGTTAAATGGACAACCACGTAGGGTTTGAATAAAATAGGTGTCAGCGGGTTTGAAGAGATCCCAAGCTGGCATTGGGAGAGTGTCTAGGTCTAAAATTCTTTCTGCATGACCATTAAGTATGATTTGATCACCTTCTCGGTAACAGAGCCCTCGAATTTGATTTTTAGTTTTCCCCGTTTCTTGCAAGTGTTGAATCAGCTCTCGAAATGGTGTCTCTCCTTCTCCCACAATTGCTAAATCGAAACTAGGAAACTCTAACATGGTTTCTTTCGGTATTGCGGTTACATGAACACCCCCAATCAGGGTTTGAATACCCGGGTTTTCTTCTTTTATTTTGTATGCAAGGTATGCTGCGGGCTTTATTTCGTTTGTAAAAGCCGTAAAACCGACCAAGTTAAATTGACCATCCAGGATTCTACGAATTGTTTCGGCGAAATTGAGTTGTTCAAATTTCGCATCTATAATCTCAACTTCTACTCCATCAATATCTTGAATAAAGGCAGCTAAACAAGCTAAAGCCGTTCGAGGAAAGTCTGGGGTGTCATACCAAGGTTCCAAAACGGCAATAACCGGCGGATTAACTAAACAAATTTTAATTGGTTTGGATGCCAACATGCTTTCTTTTAGTAACTTTAGTTTGAGCTGCTATAAATAAGGCGCATTATTCAAATTTACGCAATGAAAAGTTAAATCTGGTGCTAATACAATGCTTTAAGGTAAAAAGGGAATTCGATTTTGCAAGGGCAAGTATAACCACCAAAGTGCACTTATGAAATAATGAACGGGGAGTAAAAAAATATTAGGTAGGTACGTAAAAAAATTGAAGCGTTCATCAATTGTTTTAATGGTAAGGGAGCTCAATGCTTGGGCACACATCCAATACTTTTTCGAAGAATAGGGCTCTTGCATTACATCAAACACAAGAACAAAGCGACTTTCGCTACTATCATTCCATACGTGATGTCGCCGGGCGTCTGAGAACAATAAAACTTTCCCCTCTCTCCAACCTTGTGCTTCACCACCAACATTAATACCCATAGTTGGCAAAGGTGCTGGAATCTTAAGTCCTAAATGACCACGCATCGTCACATTAGTTTCTCCAATGTGTGGAAGTATTTTCGAATTTCCTTTTAGGCATGTAACTTCAGCAAAGGTCAAATGAGGAATTGATTTGAGAAGAGCATAGGTTTTAGGGAATCTCTTACAATTGCCATGTTTCTTCCATAAGAAATTATAGAAATATACATTTTGCCAAGCGGATTTATCGGAGAGGTAGGGAGGATTTATGCTGGATTGCTCTAAATCTTTCTGCCCTTCGATATACTCTTTAAATTCCTCATGAATAATGTGCCAATTATTCTCCAGTTTTTTGACCCAGGCTAACTTATTGGTGTCAAAAAAATTGGGCATAACCCCATCATAGGTGTCGGTTTCCCTTAGAAAGAATATAGCGGGTTCATTATTCATCTAT
Source organism: Verrucomicrobiota bacterium (assembly GCA_017853115.1). Lineage (GTDB taxonomy): Bacteria > Bacteroidota > Bacteroidia > Chitinophagales > UBA8649 > JAFMKE01. Next base: position 1,464 of record JAFMKE010000158.1, on the reverse strand, counting down.
CCCAAAATATAAGTTGTAAATTTAGCATTTTTAAAACAAGGATGGCAAGTAAAAGAATCTATAATGTAGCGATAGTGGGTTATGGTTACTGGGGACCTAATCTGATGCGGAATTTTATGCATTCGGTAAATTTCACTGTAGCATATCTCGTTGATTCGGCACCAGCCGCCTTGAATTCTTTTCAGGTTTCTTATCCGAATGTTGCTATAACGACATCAATAGATGTGGTGCTTGAGGATGATGGTGTTGATGCTGTTGTTATTGCCAGCCCACCTAAGAGTCATTATAACTTAGCTAAACAGGCCGTGTTAAAAGGAAAGCACGTGTTTGTTGAAAAGCCTTTTACGACTTCTTTTGAAGAGGCTTCGGAAATTGTCGAGCTTGCAGATAAACATGCGCTTAAGGTTTTTGTAGATTATACCTTTCTGTTTCATGGAGCGATAGGGACTATACGGCAAATTATTCAGGATAAATTAAAATTTGGGGAATTACTATATATCGATTCGGTGCGTATTAATTTGGGAATTTTCCAGAGTGATGTCAATGTAGTTTGGGATTTAGCTTGTCATGATATTGCGATCTTTAATTATTTGCTTGACGACCTGCCCCTCGCTGTTCAGGCAGTTGGCATAGATGGACTAGGTAATGGCAACGAAAACATCTCCTACATTCATTTGAAGTATAAAAATAAGTTTGCTCAAATCAATTGTTCCTGGTCTTCTCCCGTGAAAATAAGACGCATGTTGATTGGGGGAAATCGTCAGGCTATTCTCTATAATGATATTGAGCCGACAGATAAGATTAAGGTATACAACAAAGGAGTTGTTTTTGACACTGAGGATAAACGTAATGAGATTCTACAAGATTATAGAACGGGCGAAGTATTTATTCCCAAATATGATACAACGGAAGCCTTGAAAAATGTAGTATGCGGATTTTATGACGCGCTGACTGATGCAGGTGAAAGTCGTGGAGATGGTCAAGCCGCCTTGCTTACGACTTTTATTTTAGAAATGATTCAAAAATCAATAATTTTGGGAGGTAAAGAACTAGAAATTGATTGGAGACAAGTTGGACCATCATTATATTCCTATATAACGAGCAAGGGAATGTTAAATCAGCAATAGAGCAGGTAATAAATGTTGGTCAATGTATAGACCCTGCATCTTTTCAGCTAGTTATAGTTAATGATGGTAGTACTGATAATACCCATAGTATTATTCAAGAAAGTATTAAAGGCAAAGACTTTGTTGCTTATCTCAAGCATGAGACAAATAAAGGTATTGGTGAGGCCTTAAAAGGTGGATATAGGCTAGCAAGAAATGAAAATGTTTGTGCAGTACCAGGTGATTGTCAATTTGATTACAAGGAATTGCTTGCTTGTCCAACATTCGACAACTCCCAATTTATTTCCTATTATAGAAAAAGAACACGTTACAACCCTTATCGCTGGTTTTTGAATGT
>JAFMKE010000157.1 GCA_017853115.1 Verrucomicrobiota bacterium | reverse complement strand
TATTGTTTGATGATGCTGTGGCTGGTGAGTTAAACATTACTTTGTTTGATGTAACTGGTAGAGTACTGAAAGCTGAGTCTGTGATGACCACTATCGGTGCAAATACGATCAGCATAAATGTTTCACCTGAAGTTGCTGCTGGTGTACACATCTTACAAATTGAGCGTGATGGAGCTGTTTACAGCACTACACTTATCAAGAAGTAATTTATTTATAGATAATATATTAGGAAAGGCGTTGCACAAGCAACGCCTTTCTTATTTAGAGCATAAAGAAATGTGGTAATCCGAATTAGTATTTTTTATTGCTTTTCAGTAAATTGTGTGATTAACGGTGTTTAATGAAAAAACTTTTGCGTTTTTGCTTACTTGTGTTTATTATGTTGGTTAGTTTAAAAAACAACTGGGCACAAGAGTCTATTGCAGAAACTTGGACCAATCATCTTTTGTTTGCCATAAAAAATGACTTTGCCCGGCCGACCATGCATGCGCGTAATTTGTTTCATTCGTCTATAGCGATGCATGATGCTTGGGCTGCCTACAATGCTTCAGCTAATTTTTATTTCTTAGGCCAAACGCACGGTGGTCAATTTGTCGCATTTGATGGTGTAGCTGCCGTGGAGGATACGCTGTCTGCGCAACAGGAAGCCATATGCTACGCCATGTTTCGTTTGATAACGCATCGTTTTCAAAACTCACCTGGCGCATCAAATTCCATTCCTCGTATCAATATGTTTATGGATAGTTTGAACTACGATCGAAACATTACTTCGACGGATTATATTAATGACGGTCCAGCTGCCTTGGGTAATTATATCGCAGCACAACTGATTGCTTATGGATATGTAGACGGATCCAATGAAGCGGGAAATTATGCTAACCAGTATTATTCGCCTATTCAAGGTCCGGTTGAACCAGAATTTCCGGGTAATCCGGACATGATAGATCCGAATCGTTGGCAACCCGTTGCCTTAAGTTTTGCTATAGATCAAGCAGGGAATGTTTTGACTTCCAATCCACCTTTTCTTTCTCCAGAATGGGGTAATGTTACTCCTTTTGCTCTGCCTTCCAGTGCAATGAATAGCTATACCCGCGACGGTGATAATTATCAGGTTTTTTATGACCCTGGTGACCCACCTTATTTAGATACAAGTGTACAAACTCAGTTGGATGACCTGTATAAATGGAATCATACCATGGTTTCGGTGTGGCAGTCTCATTTAGATCCTAGTGACACCACCATATGGGATATTTCTCCTGCAAGTGTGGGAAACATACAATCATATCCCACTCAATTCGTGGATTATCCTAATTTTTATAATTATTTTGATGGGGGCGACGCAGGTATGGGATACAGCATGAACCCCATTACGAATATGCCTTATACACCCCAATTTGTTAAGCGTGCGGACTATGCTAGAGTCTTGGCCGAGTTTTGGGCTGATGGATTAGATTCAGAGACGCCACCGGGCCATTGGTTCAATATTTACAACGAAGTGCGTCATCATCCACTTTTTGAAAATAAGTGGCAGGGTGTAGGTCCCGAGTTGAGTAATTTGGAATATGATGTTAAGGCCTATCTGACCATGGGTGGCGCTATGCATGATGCGGCCATCGCTGCTTGGAGTGTCAAAGGCTGGTACGATTATGCTCGACCGGTTTCTGCACTGCGATATATGGCAGAGAAAGGGCAGAGCACAATAGATACCTTGAGTAATTATCATCCCGCTGGACTTCCGCTTATTCCTGGTTTTATAGAAATAGTAGAACCTGGGGATCCGCTTGTGGGAGCGGCCAATGAGCACCTAGGCAAGATAAAACTTTACACTTGGCGAGGACCAGATTACATACCCAACCCGAATAACACCTATGCAGGCGTTGGATGGATTTTAGCAGAAAACTGGTGGCCTTATCAGCGTCCATCATTTGTCACTCCGCCATTTGCTGGATATGTTTCAGGTCATTCAACCTTTTCACGGGCAGCTGCGGAGGTAATGACTTTCATAACTGGCGATCCTTTTTTTCCCGGAGGGATGAGTAGTTTTGTAGCGCAGGAAAACGAATTTTTAGAGTTTGAGGAAGGCCCAAGTACGGATATCATATTGGAGTGGGCAACCTACAGAGATGCATCGGATCAATGTAGTTTATCCAGAATATGGGGAGGTATACATCCACCTGCCGATGATATTAATGGGCGTTTAATGGGTATTGAAATTGGAACGGATGCCTCATTTAAGGCGGATTCAATTTTCACAGCACCTGTCGTTCGAGTAGATTCTTTATGGTATTCTGCACCTGCATTTAGCCTAGATAATTTAGGCCAAACCCTTCGAATACAGGCCTATTATTCGAATTCCATGAATACGCTAGTTGACCCTTCTATACGTTTTGAAGGCAGTCCTAATCCGTTAACCAATACGCTTAGTTTATTGGGGGGAAACTGGTTGAGTAATCAAGTATATGAGTGGTCCGTTCAGGTAAACAATAGTGGTGAAACCATCAAACCCATTCATGTGCTCATCAATTATGCGCAAAGCGCAACTGGATTTGCACAACTTCCTTACGTTTCGAATACATTCGAGCTGGATTTGAAACGTCCTGTTGTACTGGCAGTTAATCCATCAACGAGCATCATTAATGATGCTACAGTTGCGGGGAATATCTTTTACATTGATGTTTTATTTGATGAGGAGTGTGATACATTGGTTAATCCAAGCATTCAGTTTAATACCACAAACGTTTTAAATACTGCACTATTTGCGAGTCCTACGCAAAGTATTTGGCTCGATTCAGTAAGTTATCGTCAGGTATATACTTTAATAGATGCGAATACGGATATCGACAATATTGAATTCGTCGTGGACAATGGAACGGATTTGTTCGGAAACCAGCAAAACCCCTATTTAGTTAGCGGTTTATTTGAGATTGTCACAAGCAATCCGGAAGTGATCAGTTTTTCGTGGACAGATAGCTTGTTGAATCGCGGAGATATTGGAAATCAATGGGGTATGACTCTTTCTTTTAGCAAGGCCATGGACATATCGAGTGCGCTAACCCCAGATTTTTCTGTACCAGGAGTTTTTCCTGGTTTGTTAGATCTAAACAATCAAAGCCAGTGGTTGGACAGCTCCAATTTGGTCTTAGTATTTAATGTAAATAATCTGAGCCTTCAGGCGGATTCGGTTGATTTAAGTATTTTGCCATTTAGAGATTTGAACGGGAATTCAGTTGATAATTATTTCTATCCAAATGCTTTGCTCGCAGATACCAAGCGACCAGAATTGCTTGAGCTTAGTGCTAATACGCGTATTGTTTCAGATAATCAGTCGGGTAGCAGTAATTTTTTGTTGGATCTTACCTTCGATGAAGCGATGAATACCTCAGAAGAAGTTATTGTTGAATTGTTTTATAATGGAAGTTTGAGTGAGGAAATACATTTTAAAGTGTTTCAGAGTTTTTGGATAAACGACACTATATATCAAGCGGTTTTTGAGGTGGAGGATAATGATATCGAACTAGAAGGGCATGAGTTACGAATTAATTTTTCAGAAGACTTTGCGAATAATCCGCAAGATTTAGTGGTGTTGAGTGATTTTATCAATTTAGATACAAGAAATCCGAGGATATTATCCTTAACGGCGAGCAGTTATGATCTTGATAATTCAGATGTCGAGTGGCGGGTTACGGCGGTTTTCGATGAGCTCATGGATACGAGTTCCCAAATGATGTTGGATTTTATCGATGCACCAAGTTTATCTAACTACTTAGTTTTGAATAACTCTCGTTCATCCTGGTTGGCTCCAACAGTTTTTGAAGCTGTGTATGATGTTCTTCCGGGCTCATTCAATCAAGAATATGTGCGTATTTTGCCAAGAATGGCTCTAGATACTGCCTTGAATGAGGTAGTTTCGATAGATGTTGATTCTTTTGTAAGTGTCAAGTTTGAAGCTCTTGGCATACAGGACTTAGCAGAGGAGCTTAGCTTGTATCCTGTTCCGGCAAAAGCAGGTGAATTCATCAACTTTGAATTCAATCGACATTTT
>JAFMKE010000156.1 GCA_017853115.1 Verrucomicrobiota bacterium | reverse complement strand
TAACTTCTTAAATCCTCACCCAGTTATAGGCATGTATGGCGTGTATGTCTTGGATTGTAATCATAGCTGTCATCCAGAAATTCATCCCTATGAATGGATTTGGTGGTTGAATTTAACCGAGGAAAAAACCTCTTGGAATATAGGGTTGATGCGCGATATTAGTAACCGCTTTAAACATTGGTCTGCTGCTCCTCGAACGGGCGAAATAAGCTTGCCGTTCTCCTTTCCAATTGATGCGGAAAACTGGGAGCTCTATATTGATCATCAAATGTTTGGCAATTTTAATCCAGAGGGATTTAAAACCTTAAATCTTGCCGGTGATTACTACGATTTTTCTGTTACTAAACGTCGATTTACCTTGAATAATGAACAGTTGAGTGATCAATCGATTACAGTTACAAGCAATGTTGCCATTCCGTATAAGAGTATCCAATACAGTATACAAAACTTAGTGTTTGATCGGTTAGCTGGCATGGTATCGGGAGAGTTGAAGTTAGCCATGTCCATAAATGAAGTATACACTGCCGAGATTTTTACGAATTATGATCTTCCTTAGACCTATCAAGTTTGTCAAACTTGGCAGGTTTTTTTGCTAAACGCAGATACCTTATGTTTTGCTTGCGTATTTTTACGCTATGGATTTACTATTTATTATACTTTCTTTCCTTATTGGTTCTGCAATTGGCGGATTTATCTTGTTTTTTAAATCAAAAGCAGAAAAGGCAGCTTTAGAAAGTAAGTTGGAAATTACCAAGGAGGAAAACAAACGAAATCAGGAACTCCTAGCTGAACTGCAACAGAAGAATCAGGATTTAGGAAATGATCTTGCAGGCGCAGATAGAGATATTGCCCATTTGCAGGAGAAATTGCAAACGGAGAGAGAAAATCTATTCGAGATGCAAAAAACCATGCAATTGCAATTCGAACAATTGGCTCAGAAGGTTTTACATGAGAACAGTCAGCGTTTTTCTGAACAGAACAAAGAGTCTATTAAGGTAATCTTAGATCCTTTGAAGGAAAAAATCAGTGATTTTGAAAAGAAAGTAGAAACTACCAACAAGGATAGCATAAGCATGCATGCTTCACTTCGTGAGCAGATATTTGGACTTAAGGAACTCAACGAACAGATGAGTAAGGAAGCCTTAAACTTGACGAAAGCCCTGAAGGGAGATAGCAAAAAGCAAGGGAATTGGGGCGAATTGGTTCTTGAAAGAGTGCTTGAGAAATCAGGATTGGAGAAAGGCCGCGAGTTTGATGTACAGCAAAGTTTCCAAAGAGAAGATGGCTCTCGCGTGTTACCGGATGTTATTATTCATTTGCCGGATAACAAAAAAATGATTGTCGATAGCAAGGTGAGTTTAACGGCTTACGAGCAGTATGTTAATGCTGAGGATGAAGAAACCCAACAGCGATATCTCAAGGCACATATTGATTCTATCAAGAAGCATGTTGATGGTTTAAGTGGTCAGAATTATCATGATTTATATCAAATAGAAAGTCCAGATTTTGTTTTGATGTTCGTTCCCATTGAATCAGCCTTTGCCATTGCCTTAAGCCAGGATGAAAGTCTCTATACCAAGGCCTTTGATAAAAATATTGTGATAGTAACTCCTACAACATTGCTTGCCACACTTAGTACGATTGAGTCGATGTGGAAAAATGATAAGCAACAAAAAAATGCCGTTAAAATCGCGCAAGAGGCGGGTAGTTTGTACGACAAGTTTGAAGGTTTGATGCAAGACCTGGTGAAGGTGGGCAAGCGAATTCAGGATACAGAAAGCGAATATAAAAGTGCCATGAACAAGTTGTTTGAAGGTAATGGCAATATTATACGCAAGGTTGAAAACCTCAAGAAACTCGGTGCGAAGGCAAACAAAAGTTTACCTGAAAATCTTCTTGACCGGGCCGATGACTAAGTCAAGCGTAGCTAAACGTAAGTAAACGTTTATTATACGACTAGCCTTTTGTCGGCATGTACATTTGTGTTATTCAATAATCAAATTAAATGTACAACTATGACACAAATTAGTAATCAGGTTAGATTAATCGGCTACACAGGAGCTGAAACCCAATTCAAGACATTAGATTCCGGACAGCACATGGCCAACATCTCTCTGGCCACGAAGGAGTATTATCGCGATAAAGAGGGTAATAAAAAAGATCGCACAGAATGGCATCGGATCGTCGCTTGGGGGAAAGTCGCTGAGAATATGAATCAGCTCGTAACCAAAGGAGATCAAGTGGCGGTTGAAGGAAAACTGACGCATCGATCATACGAAAAGGATGGAGAAACACACTATACTACCGAGGTCGTAGTGAGTGACTTTGTGCTTTTAAGTAAACAAGAGAAGTAAAGGAAAATAGCGGTAGTTTCGGCGTTCGGGCATGGTTTTCTCACTCTCCCTCTCTGGCCTATCCTTAGCGTCGAAACTACTTAAAAACGCCAAAACGTTTTTCCACAGCTTCTTTTCTATAGGTGAATATCTCGTTGAGTTGTCGAGCAATGAATAAACTGTTCGCGATGTCACCCAATAAACCCATAGGTGGTTGATAATCGATAATATCTTCCATTAAGATGCCTCCAGGTATTTCCTGAATGTGATGCTGGTGATGCCACATACTGTATGGTCCAACACGTTGTTCATCTACAAAGAATTTTTCATGTTCAACATGAGTAATCTCAGTAACCCATGTCATTTTAATTCCTAGGATAGGACTTACTTTGTATTGAATCATCATGCCTGGATACATCTTTTCCGGGAGTTCGGTTTGAATCTCGAAACCCATGTAATCAGGAGTGATTTCCTTTAAGTTTTTAGGAGATGAAATAAAATCCCAAACTTCTTCTTTACTCGCTGGAATTTTCTGACTTGCTTTTAGTGTGTATACGCCCATAATCTGTAAACCTTTAATGCATCAAAAAGTTTACAAGATTTTGTGTTTAACAACTGAACGTATTCTGCATTTTCCGATTTCCTTGGGAACCGTGTTTTAATCTATGAACCAGAGGATTATGCTTTAGCTAGGGTGAATCCAAATGTAGTTCCTACATTAATCGTACTGCGTACATGAATAGTTTGTCCATGAGCGTCGATGATATGTTTACATATCGATAAACCGAGTCCATTTCCGCCTTCATATCGAGAGCGATGACTGTCTATTCTGTAGAAACGGTCAAACAATCGAGGCAGGTGTTGTTGCTCAATACCTGGTCCATCATCCGTAACCTCCACAAGGATGTGGTCCCCCATTGTGTATATGCCAACGAGGACCATTCCCTCTTCCTTGCCATATTTTATCGCATTAATAACCAGGTTGTTTAAAACCGTTTCGATTTGTGCTCTATCCGCCAAAACCATTTTGCTCTTTGGGTTTTCAGCTTTTTGCTTCAGTGCAATATCTTTAACATCTGCTGACATTTCATGCGATTCAAATACCTCTTCTATTAAATCTACAATATTGAATTTTTTTAGGTTTAGTTTCAAATTGCCTGTTTCGTTTTCCGAAATCATTAACAGATTGTCCACTATGCTCGAGAGTCGGTCAAGATTCTTAGAGGCTTTTTTCAAATAGCTGGTATTCACCTTGGGGTTGTCCAAGGCCCCGTTTAGAAGTGTTTCAATATACCCTTGTGTGTTGAAAATGGGTGTTTTCAGCTCATGACTGACATCTCCGAGAAATTCACGTCGGTATTGTTCCATCTTCTTGAGCTCTTCGATTTCAGAAGATCGCGATTGACTAAATGCTTGAACTTCAGCCTCTACTTCACTCAAAGGGTCGTTGGTTTGCAAAACACCACTGGCTTTCCCTGATTTAAGTTGGTGAATATTTTTGTATATCAGTTTAACTCGCCGGTAAATAAATCCATCCACGAGGTAATAAATAATTCCGTAGCTACTGAAAAAAGAAACGACGATAAAGCCAACAAGTAAGTACCAATGAAAGGTCCATTGCAAAAAAAACAATAAAGCGAGTTGCGCACCAAATGCGAATACAACGAGCAAGGATGCAATGAGGGCTACTTTCGGTAGACTGGCGTTTTTCATGCTTGAAATTTATAGCCAACTCCTTTAACCGT
>JAFMKE010000155.1 GCA_017853115.1 Verrucomicrobiota bacterium | reverse complement strand
GTTTCACTTATAACTTGCTGCAAAATAGCCTTCGTGTGAACCATAGCTTGAGCATTTTTCTCTACCTTGATTAATACTTGTCGCAAATACATATTGCGCACCTTAGAAACAAGTGGGGTAGTTGGCCCCAATACCTGCCTGCCCAACTTTGAACGCAACTCGACCGCTAAAAAGCTCGATGCCAAACGAAGTTCATCGGGCTTTTTATGCTTGATCGTCAATTGAATCAAATTGACAAAAGGAGGATAATGATATTGCTTTCTCGTTAAGAGCTCCTCAAAATAAAATCCATCGAAATTATACGCTTGGATATGCTGCAATACAGGGTGATCTATCTGATTGCTTTGAATCAATACTTTCCCGGGCTTATCCTTTCTTCCCGCACGACCGCCTACTTGGGCTAATAATTGAAAGGCACGTTCTGCTGCTCGAAAATCAGGGAAACTGAATAACTGATCCGCATTAATTATACCTACCACAGAGACGTGGTCAAAATCCAAGCCCTTCGTTACCATTTGCGTCCCAATCAGTATGTCAATTTTTGCATTTTGAAAATCAAAAATAATCTCTTCGTGGCCGTGTTTTTTGCGCGTTGTGTCCAAATCCAATCGAGCAACTTTCGCATCAGGAAACAACATCTGAATATCATCTTCTATTTGTTCGGTGCCGAAACCTCTAATTTGCACATCATTACTTCCACAGGCTTTGCATGCCGAAACCATCTTTTCTTGATGGCCACAATAGTGACATACCAGCTTATTGAAAAACTTATGATAAGTTAGACTCACATCACAACTCGGACAATAAGGAATCCAATTACATAAATTACAATTCACATAATTGGCAAAGCCTCGGCGATTTTGAAAAAGAATCACTTGCTCTTTCCTTTCCAAAGCGTCACTGATAGCCGTTTTGAGCATCGGGGAGAAAAGCCCCTGCATTTGCTTCTTCTGTTTGAGCGCAAGGGTATCAATTAACTGAATATCTGGTAAAATAGCATTTCCAAAGCGCTCAGTTAATTTGATATGACCAAATTTACCCAAACTAATATTCTGGAAAGTCTCAAAACTTAATGTTGCACTACCCAACAGGACTTTAGCTTCATGAATTTGCGCCAAAATTATCGCCGTATCTCGCGCGTGGTAGCGTGGCGCTGGCTCAAACTGTTTGTAGCTTCGTTCGTGTTCTTCATCCACTATAATCAATCCCAAATTGGCATATGGCAGAAAAACACCACTTCGGGCGCTCAGCACTATGGGCGTTTTCCCGTTAAGTACCCCTTTATAAATCTCCACTCGCTCCTGGTCATTAAACTTGGAGTGATACACCGCAATCTTCTCACCAAAATAATGCTGCAAGCGAATAACAATTTGGGCAGTCAAAGCAATTTCTGGCAATAAATAAAGAACCTGTTTGCCATCGGCCAAAGCCTCTTCAATCAATCGGATATAAATATGCGTTTTTCCGCTTCCCGTCACCCCTTCTAAAACGGATACCATCTGCTGCCCAAAACTATTCTTTATCTCCTGATAGGCAATTTCTTGCGCTGTACTAAGGTTTTCAAGATCTCCCGTTTCCATTTTGTCGGATAGTATCCTCGAAACCGTGCGCTCCTCCTCTTCAAAAATATCTTTCGTAATTAAAGTTTTTAAGCTACTCGCTGAAGCCGCCGGGGATGCCAGTAAATCCGACTTAGGGATTCCTTTGCGTTGCGGAGAGAGACTCAAATAACGGAGTAATACATCCGTTTGCTTGGAAGCATTGCCAATGGATTCAAACAACTCATTCAGTGCAGCATCACTTTGGTATCGAGACGAAAGTTTTACGTACTTTAAAGTTTTCGGCTTGTACTTTTCCTTCACTTCTTCCTTAGATAAACAAATCCGATGGTACATCAATTGCTCAATGACTGGATAAACCGACTTCTTCTGAAGGATGTCTTGAATATCTTCTAAACTCAATTCATAATTGGCTTTCAATGCCTCGGCGAGCAAATATTCATCATCACTTAGCTTTTCCCAGTCTAAATCAGGATTTTCTAAATAGATGAAAACACTTTCGCTACTCAATTTGAAGGCAGAGGGAAGGGCGGCCGCCATGACTTCTCCTAATGTGCACATGTAATATTCACTAATCCACTGCCAGATGCGGAGTTGTTGCGCATTCACAATAGGCTCAGATTCAGCAATTTCATCTATGAGCTTCGCCTGATAGTCTTGAGGTGCCTGCTGATGAATTTTCCAAACTATAGCCGCATACATTCGTCGTCGGCCAAACTGAACAATTACCCGCTGACCTACTCTTACTTGTTCCACTAAATCAAAAGGAACAGCATAGGTGTATGGTTTAGGCGCTGCAAGCGGTAATATTACATCAACAAAAGTAGCCTTGTTCATCAGTGCCTAAAATTACGTTTTTTTCATGTCCACCTATGGATAATCTGGTTAAAAGCTATTCGAACTAGTTAAATTTTTTAGAATATCACAATTTTAAGTAACAAGTGAAGATTATCGGGATTTTTTTGACATTTTATTTATTCCTTTCCTTACCTTTGCACCCAATTAAATACGATTAATCCAAATCTTTATTCAGATATGTCAAACACAGGAAAAATTAAACAGGTTATTGGTCCAGTTGTGGACGTAAGCTTTGAAGCAGAAAACGCTAAATTACCTAAGATTTTAAATGCCCTTGAAATCACAAGAGCTAACGGTGAAAAAGTAATTTTAGAATGTCAGCAGCACCTTGGTGAAGATAGCGTGAGATGTATCGCTATGGAGGCTACTGATGGTTTGACAAGAGGCATGGATGTAGTCGATTTAGGATCTCCGATTAAAATGCCAACGGGTGAAGGTATCAAAGGACGATTATTCAATGTTGTTGGCGAGTCCATAGATGGTATTAACTTGGAAGTAAGTAAAGAAAATGGATATCCAATTCACCGAAAGCCACCTCGTTACGAAGATCTTTCAACGGATAGTGAAGTATTATTTACGGGAATTAAAGTTATTGACTTATTAGAACCTTATGCAAAAGGTGGTAAGATTGGATTGTTTGGTGGTGCCGGTGTAGGTAAAACGGTACTTATCATGGAGTTGATTAACAATATCGCTAAAGCCCACTCGGGATTATCGGTATTTGCGGGTGTTGGCGAACGTACACGTGAAGGGAACGATTTGTTAAGAGAGATGATCGAATCTGGTGTAATTCGTTACGGTAAGGCATTCGAAGAAGATATGGAGAAAGGCGGATGGGATTTGACAAAGGTAGATACAGATGAATTAGCTAAATCACAAGCTACTTTGGTATTCGGTCAAATGAACGAACCTCCAGGGTCAAGAGCACGTGTGGCTTTATCTGGATTGACTGTTGCAGAGTATTTCCGTGATGGTGATGAAGGAGATGCTGGCGGACGTGACGTACTATTCTTCGTGGATAATATCTTCCGATTTACCCAAGCGGGTTCAGAAGTGTCGGCGCTTTTAGGTCGTATGCCGTCAGCGGTAGGATACCAGCCAACATTAGCTACTGAAATGGGCTTGATGCAAGAACGTATTACTTCAACAAAGAAAGGATCAATTACTTCAGTACAAGCGGTTTACGTGCCTGCGGATGACTTAACTGACCCTGCTCCAGCAACAACATTTGCCCACTTAGATGCCACTACAGTACTTTCAAGAAAGATTGCGGAATTAGGTATCTATCCTGCGGTGGATCCTTTGGATTCAACTTCAAGAATTTTGACGGAAGATGTTGTTGGTGAGAAACACTACAAATGTGCACAAGATGTAAAAGAGATTTTACAGCGTTACAAAGAGCTGCAAGACATCATTGCCATCCTAGGTATGGATGAATTGAGTGAGGAAGACAGAAATGTTGTTTACCGTGCAAGAAAAGTTCAGCGTTTCTTATCTCAGCCATTCCACGTGGCTGAGCAATTTACGGGCTTAGCGGGTGTTTTGGTAAACATCGACGATACAATTAAAGGATTCAACATGATTCTTGACGGTGAATTAGACCACCTACCTGAAGCTGCTTTCAACTTGAAAGGTGGCATCGAAGAAGTGATTGAAGCCGGTGAGAAAATGTTAGCAGAAAGTAA
>JAFMKE010000154.1 GCA_017853115.1 Verrucomicrobiota bacterium | reverse complement strand
ACAATTGTTTTTATTCGGAATAATGCAGCAAGTGCCGGTGCCTTGATATCTATTGCTTGCGATAGTATTTATATGCAAACGGGTAGCACAATAGGTGCCGCTGCGGTGGTGCGTGAAGATGGCTCGTATGCGGAGGAAAAGTATCAATCGTATATGCGTAATAAGATGCGCGCAACAGCCGAAGCCACCAATCGTGATCCGGATATAGCGGAAGGTATGGTGAATCCGAATGTGGTTATTGAAGGAGTTACGGAAGAAGGAGAAATCATTACGTTTAGTGTTGAGGAGGCCATAAAAAATGGCTATTGCGAAGGCAAAGCAGAGACATTAGAAGAGGTATATGATTTAATGAATTTTGAAAATCCCCGGGTAATCATGCATAAAGTCTCTAATGTGGAAAAGGCGATCCAGTTTCTAATTAATCCTGCAGTTTCTGGCCTTCTCTTACTTATACTCTTGGGAGGAATATATTTCGAGTTACAAACGCCAGGAGTGGGATTTCCTTTAGCTGCATCAGTGATAGCTGCGATTCTGTATTTTGCTCCTCAATATCTGGAGGGATTTGCGGCCAATTGGGAAATAGTTTTATTTATCATTGGTATTGGCTTAATTATCGCTGAAGTATTCGTTATTCCTGGTTTTGGCGTGGTCGGTATTGCGGGAATTGCCGCAGTTATGATTAGTTTATCCTTAGCCATGCTTAAAAACATTGATGGATTCGATTTTACATTTGTTCCAACTGCTGATATTGGGGCGGCGTTTTTAATGGTTTCTAGTGTAATGGTGGTTGGGGTGCTCTTGTTAATTTTTGCCAGTAAAAACCTTGCAGATTCTAAGGCTTTCAAGCGATTGACTTTATCAACTGTGCAAACCAAAGATCAAGGTTATGTAATCAGCGCATCCCTTGAGAAAAGTTTGGAAGGACAAGAAGGGGTGGTGGTAGCTGATTTACGACCTGCAGGTAAAATAGAAATTAATGATGAGCAGTATGATGCCCAAAGTGACGGGGAGTTTATAAAGGCAGGAACCAAAGTTATTGTTCGTAAACAGCAAGGAGCTTATCTTATTGTAAATCAAGTAAGAAAAGTATGAAGGTAATCGGTGTTATTCCAGCTCGAATGGCTTCAACGCGTTTTCCGGGCAAACCTTTAGTTGATATCGGGGGTAAACCCATGATTCAGCACGTTTATGAGCGTTGTCTAGAGAGCGATGCTTTGGATGCTATATATGTAGCAACAGACCATCAAGAGATAAAAGCTGTTGTAGAAGATTTTGGGGGACAAGTAATGTTGACGGGAAGTGATCATTTAAATGGCACTTCACGATGCTATGAACTTGTAAGTAAGCTGGAGGAAAAACCAGATATTGTAATTAATATCCAAGGCGACGAACCTTTTTTTGAGTCTTCTTGTCTTACTACTTTAGTGGATTGTTTTCGGCGTGATGCGACTGATATAGCCAGTTTAGCTAAAAAAATAGAGCATGCTGCGGAAGTTGAAAACCCTTCAGTAGTCAAGCTCGTGTTTAATGAAGAGAATCAGGCTTTGTATTTTTCCCGCGCGGCTATTCCTTTTTGTCAGCATGCCGAACAAGGTGCATATTTCAAGCATATTGGAATATATGCGTATCGATGGTCGGTTTTAAAACAATTACCCGACTTGCCCGTTTCGCCTTTAGAGGAAGCAGAGAAACTAGAGCAATTGCGTTGGTTAGCTAATGGGTTTAAGATTCAGTTAGGCTTCACGCAACACGACAGTAATTCAGTAGATACACCTGCTGATTTAGTCGCATTAAAAAAGCAATTTAATATTCACGATTAACTATGAAGGTTTGGATACAAGCAGCTCGATTACGAACCTTGCCTTTGGCAATGTCAAGTATAATCTTTGGTTCGGCGTGTGCTGTACATTTCGATGTTTTCAATCCTTGGATATTTATCTTGGCACTTACAACTACCGTTTGTCTGCAAATTTTATCAAACTTCGCTAATGATTACGGTGACGCTCTTTCTGGTAAGGATAATGAAGGTAGAATAGGTCCATCTCGCGCCGTATCCAGCGGAGAAATCTCAAGCTCAGCGATGAAAAAAGCTATGGTTATTTTTGCTGGATTTTCATTTGTTTTGGGCTTGTTTTTGATCCTACTTGCTTTTAGCAACGATCTATTGTACTTATTGGTATTTCTGGTTTTAGGCTTGGCTGCAATTGCTTCGGCTATTAAGTATACAGTGGGAAAGAATCCATACGGATACAGAGGGTTGGGTGATTTATTTGTGTTTTTATTTTTTGGATTAGTTGGGATATTAGGAAGCTATTTTTTGTTTTCTAAGCAGCTTGATTGGGCGGTTGTTTTACCTGCTATTTCTGGAGGATGTCTGTCAGTCGCGGTGCTTAATTTTAATAATATGCGGGATATAGAAAATGATACAAAAACTGGTAAGCGAACATTGGCAGTTATGTTGGGGCTCCAACGTGCCAAACAGTACCAATATATACTCATAATAGTGGGTTTCTTTGCCTTGATTGTTTTTGCTTTACTGGAGAATTTCAATCTTCGTCAATACCTTTTTTTACTCTTAGCACCATTTTTTGCGCAGATGATTAAATCGATGATAAGAAACAATAATCCAGTGGCTTTTGATCCGTATTTGAAAAAGACCGCTTTAGGTACATTTGGCTTATCTCTTTTATTTTTAATTGCTGTACTTCTCGGATAATATGCAAGCCAGATTTGAGAAATATGAGCTAATCTTTAAGCAAGCGAGCGGTACATCAAGGGGTGTTTTAAAAACAAAAACTACCTATTTTATTCATTTGGATGACGAGGGTTTGAAAAGCGTGGGTGAAGCTGCCTTGTTTCGCGGTTTAAGTGCAGACGATGTACCCAATTATGAAGAAAAGCTCCAAGAAGTATGTGATAACATTGAAACCTATGCGAATGATTATCATGAAAGTTTGAAAGATTTCCCGAGTATAGTCTTTGGATTGGAACAAGCATTTTCGCGTATGCAAAATGGCTCTTCAATTTGTTTTGAAAATTCTTTTTCCAAAGGGGGATTGGGTATTCCTATAAACGGACTCATTTGGATGGGAGATGAGGCATTTATCTTGGAACAAATTGAGGCCAAGCTAAATCAAGGTTTTCGTTGTTTAAAAATGAAAATTGGCAGTATTGCTTTCGATAAAGAGTTGGCTATACTACATAGCTTACGCAAACGTTTTACGCTTGAACAATTAGAGATTCGCGTAGATGCGAATGGTGCATTTGCTCCTACAGATGCCTTGAATTATTTGGAACGACTAAATGAATTGGATTTGCACTCTATAGAGCAACCTATTCAACAAGGTCAATGGGGCGCAATGGCCAAGCTTTGTGAACAATCTCCCTTGGATATTGCACTTGATGAAGA
Organism: Verrucomicrobiota bacterium; assembly: GCA_017853115.1. GTDB lineage: Bacteria > Bacteroidota > Bacteroidia > Chitinophagales > UBA8649 > JAFMKE01. The sequence continues at coordinate 725 of JAFMKE010000154.1, read as the reverse complement.
GTTGATTGGTATTTATGATTTGGACGAGAAAACTCGCCTACTTGCGCATATTCGACCGCAGTATATTATACTAAAACCCGCTTTAGTAGGTGGCTTTCAGTCTTGTGATGAATGGATCTCTCTTGCGGAATCCCAAGGTATATCTTGGTGGATTACTTCTGCTTTAGAGAGTAACGTGGGATTGGAAGCTATTGCCCAATACACTGCCTCGAAAAATACAGATCGATACCAAGGTTTAGGCACCGGTCAGTTGTTCACGAATAACAAACCTAGTAACTTGGAGATTTTTCATGCGGCATTATGGCAGAATCGTAAGAATTAGTGAATCTTTTTGATTATCGTTTTATTTATAAACTTGTGAGAAAGGCGAGATTTTTGGAGGTGATTAAGGTATTTACCAAGCTGGGATGGGTAGCTTTTGGTGGTCCTGCATCGCATATTGCTATGATGGATGATGAGATTGTGACGAGGCGTCAATGGATGAGTCGGGAACGATTCCTCGACCTGATGGGAGCAACCAATCTTATCCCTGGGCCTAATTCGACAGAGATGACTATGCATTGCGGTTATGAAAGGGCTGGTATTCCGGGTTTGTTTGCAGCAGGAATTAGTTTCATTTTTCCAGCGGTACTTATAAGTTTGTTCCTCGCATTTTTATATGTAGAGTATGGAAGTTTGCCCGCGGTGGAACCATTTATAATAGGCATAAAACCTGCAGTGTTGGC
>JAFMKE010000153.1 GCA_017853115.1 Verrucomicrobiota bacterium | reverse complement strand
TTAAATTTTATCCAAAGATTGAGTGATATCCCAAATGATATCTTCGTAGTTTTCTACGCCTACAGACAATCGAATTAAAGAATCGGTAATTTCCATTTCTTCCAGATGTTGTTCATCTACTCCCGCGTGCGTCATTGTCTTTGGATGTTGAGCTAAACTTTCGGTACTACCGAGACTAACCGCTAATTTTATCAAGCTTAAGTTATTCAAAAAAGTGAATGCTTCTTGTTCGCCGCCGACCACTTGAAAAGAAATCATTGCACCACTGCCTGAATGTTGTTTTTTATAGATGTCATATGCCTTAGTTCCTTCTTTTAGTAAGCCCAAATAATTTACTTTTTTCACCTTATCATGCGTATTTAAAAAAGAGGCAATTTCTATGGCATTTTTTTGCTGTTGCTCCATTCTTACTTTTAAGGTTTCTAGGCTACGCATGAGCAGCCAACCTGTCCAAGGTCCTGCCATGTTGCCAAGAAATGTGCGTAAGGTTTTAACGCGAGCCATTAACTCTTTGCATCCCAATACCGCACCAGCGATGATATCACTATGGCCGCCTATGTATTTTGTGGCGGAGTATACCACTAAGTCCGCGCCGTGTTTTAATGGATGTTGCCAAAGTGGCCCCATGTAGGTATTGTCTACAGTAACTAAAACCTGTTTGTCTTCAGTAGAGTACTTGTCAGCTACGCCTTTTAAACATGCAATGTCAATGAGGTCGTTAGTAGGATTTGCAGGCGTTTCGATATAAATCATTTTTAACTTATCTGCTTTCGATGAATTTTCCAAGAGCTGGATGATTTCTTCTTGCTCTTGACCAGCTTTAAATCCAAGTACTTCAACACCAATCGATGGTAAAAAGTGATGAATAAAATGATCGGTTCCGCCATAAAGCGGTGAACTGTATAGCAATAAATCTCCAGGTTTTAAAAATTCCATCAGAACCGTTGTAATAGCAGACATACCACTTTCAAAAACAGAACAATCTTCGGCTTCATCCCATAGACATAGTCGGTTCTCCAAAATTTCTAAATCAGGATTGTTCAATCTGCTGTAGATGAGGCCAAGTTCTTCGTTAGCTAGTTTTTCGCGTTTCCCGTAAGCTACCTCAAAAAAAGCTTTTCCTTCTTCGGCACGATTAAAAACGAAAGTAGATGTCTGAAATATCGGGCATTTTATTGCTCCTTCTGACAATTCAGGCTTATAGCCATAGGACATCATTAAACTTTCAGGGCTGAATTTTTTACTCATTTTTTGTTTTTAGGTTTGGTGTAAAATCATATCGAAGAAATACGATTGGGTCCAAAGTTATTCATTTTAAGCTTAAAAAAGACCGAATGATGGTCTATGGTATGTTAAGGTTTAGTAAGACTGGCTAAAAAATATATGAACTGTCAGACTCCTTAGGTACTCGTCGGCGGAGGTGGTGGAACCGAGCCAAACAATCCTTTTAAATCAATTTGATCGGTAATTTTCCCCCATTCGGCCATTCCTTCTCTCCAAACTAAAGTATCCCGGTTAATTTGGTTCTGACTGATAAGTGATTTTATTGAATCAATTGAATGAGGTCCGTTTTGCTGGTTGTTAATAAGAACAAAATATTGTACGGAATTTGGCGGAGGCGGACTAGACGTTCCTCCAGTATGTTGATGTTTTTCGTGCTGCCCAGTATTCATATGGCTTGTCATGTTACCCATTTGGTTCCCCATTCCAAAGCCTAAACCTAAACCCATGCCGGCACCCATAGTATCTCCCAGGCCTCCTTCGTTCTGAGCAGCTTTATCCAGCACATCGTAGCTTCTATCAGCATGATAAATATCTTTTCCTGTAATACTTACTTTAGCTGCTAAATCTTTAGCTTCTTTAAGTTTTATCATGCTTGGGTCATCTTCGGGCACATTGATTGACATAATGTAAAAATTTTCAATTCGGATACCGTACTTTGAAAATTTCTCTTTAATTCTTTCCTGGCAATATGCTGATAAGTCATCTAACAAAGCGTGCATTTCTAGGACAGAAATACCTTCCAAAACTATTTTCTGCGAAATAGCAGAAGTCAAAGAGGAGATTACTTTACCTTTAAAATAATCAACAACTTTATTAGTGGAAAAATCTGTCATATTTCCAACTAAAGTCTCAAGAAACTTGCGGGGGTCTTCAATCGACATACCAAACTGACCGAATGCTCGCACGGGAACAATTACCTTGTATTTAGGGTCTTCTAGTTGTATCGAGGTTGGGGTGCCCCATTTGTTGTCCAATTTTGAAATCAAATTGACATACCAAACTTCTGCTTGAAATGGAGAATCGCCACCAAAAGGAAGATTAATTAACTTATTTAAAAGAGGAATATTAGCTGATTTTAGGGTGTAAGTTCCCGGATCAAATTCATCGTACAATTTACCGCCTTTCACAAAAAAAGCTTTTTGCGATGTATTAACTACGAGTTGTGTTCCTAGCTTCAAGTCTTGCGATGGGAACTTCCAGACAACTTGCGTGTCATCCGATTGGTATTTTATTACGTCTATTAAGGCCACTTTTTACTTCTTATTTTTAATATTATTTATTGTGTTTAGCATTTCTTCTCTCTTATTCTTCCATTTTGCATCCATTTCTTCATCCTGGTTGCCGCTTAATCCTTGATAATGCCAATCTAATTGTGAACATAAAATAGCTGCGTAGTCAAGGTTTCCTGTAGCTACTGAATTATTAATTTGCAAAACAATGTTTTCAAGTCTTTGATTTTCAGTCTTGATTTCAGCTTTTTCCATTGATGCCATGCCAAATATAAATAGCATTAGCAAAACAAAAAGAACGCCCGCACCAAGTCCGGTAAACAATATTTTTCGGTTAGCTGTCTTCTTTGCACCCGCTAACTTACTCTTCGCTAAATTATATCTTCTCCGAATATCTTCAATTTTACCTTTTAAAGCGGGAGAATATTGAGATTTAACTTCTAATAAATTGATATATTTTTCAATCGTTGTAACTACTGTAATATATGATACTGCAGTTTCTCCTAGTCCAAACTCCATAAGCTTACCAAAAGGAGTATTTGACATGTTATCTCTTTGTTGTGCTGCTTTAAGTTGATCTGGATTTTCAATCAAAGTTTCATATTTACTTAACCATTCAAGACAATTAAAGAATAAATCTTCTTCCGGTAAAGTGATTAATGAACCCTCTGGCAACCTCGTTTCACAAAACATGCAATTTGTTAAAATAGGATCATTTCCTGCTCCACACGATGGACATTGATTTTCACTTTTCATTGATAGATTATTTTCAATTGCCTATGAATTGGAAACTTTTGGACCTTGGTTTCATCTTAAACTTCAAGCACATAATATTTCCATTTTGTATTGTGAACATCCACATAGTTATTCCAATTACCCTGATATTGCTTATTCAGTTGAATACCACCTTCTTTGTGTAAAAATTTAGGCAAATGTACTTCTTCAATAGTCTGAATATTTACATGTTGTCCATTAAATAACTGATAAATTCCCGCATTAGCTTGAGGAGCTTGCCAAAAAGATTGGCGCTCTGTGAACAATATAGCATAACAACCATCTAAATGACTTTGTCTCAATTGCTCAAGAAATTTCACATCTTGAATTGCACGGTACATTTCATTGGGTGTACCACAATCATCTTTTGGCATTTTTAATTCAATTGCATAACGCCGACCATCTTCCGCCTTTATGTAAATATCAATTTCTTTTTTTATCAAATCAGGTAATGGGTTAAATATTCTCGGGGTTGGGTATTCCAATCTGACCATTAAATCAGGATATTTATTTCTCAAAAAAAATGCAAGTTCATGCTGCAATCCGAACTCACTATAAAGCTCACTGGGTGTTTGTTGGATTGTCTCGAAAAATCTATTTATTTTGTCTAGTAACATGATGTATTATCTTTTCGCTTTTCGGATCCCTAACTTCAAATTCATACAATAGTTTGAGGAAATACCTGAATGATAAGTGCTAAAGTTAGAAAATATAAAGCTAAATACACGACTAAATATTTAACATAATTCACATGCGGTGCTCCTGAGGGAAATAGAACTAAGGTGTGACCTCGTAATAAAAATACTGAAACCTGACATCTGAAATCTGTTTTATTAATTTCTCATTCTTAAGG
>JAFMKE010000030.1 GCA_017853115.1 Verrucomicrobiota bacterium | reverse complement strand
TCCAGATAACTGTACCTGGCAATGTATTATGCGCTGGAGGCACTATTGATAGCTTAGTGGCCAATGTAGTCGGAGGAACTCCGGCATACTCTTATTTATGGAACACTACCGAGGTCAGTCCTTCTATTGAAAATATTGTTGTAGGAACCTATTGGGTTGAGGTAAGCGACATCAATGGCTGTGCAGATACGGATAGCGTAATCATCAATCAACCTGTACCGTTATTCTTAAATATAGCCTCAGATAGCGTTCAATGTGGCGGTCAAAATTCGGGCTTAGCTTATATTGATTCATTATCTGGAGGAACTCCAACATACACTTACTCTTGGACTGGACCTGCAGGTGCAGTGAGCGGAAGCGATACGTCATTTAACTTAGTTACCGGGCAATATATTTTAACCGTATCTGATTTTAATGGTTGTACTGTATCTGACACCACGGAAATTTTTGAACCAACTGCTGTCACTATTGACTTAGTATCTACTCCGCTTGCATGTAATGGAGATACAAGCGCCTGTATCGATGCTACAATAAATGGTGGTACACCGCCTTATACTATTGCATGGTCTAATGGTGATAATGTTGAAGATATCTGCGGATTAGGCGCTGGCTGGTACACGATAACGGTAACTGACGCCAGATCCTGCGTTTATATAGATAGCATTGAAGTCGTGGAGCCAAGTGCAATTAGTCTGAGTACCACTCAAGTAGATGTAAGCTGCTATGGCTTGAATAACGGATCTGCAACGGTAAATGTAACGGGTGGAACGCCTACCTATACCTTTGACTGGACGAGTACAGGTCAAATCACAGCCACAGCGTCTAACTTGTTAGCAGGTGCCTATACGGTTATCGTTACAGACAACAATCTATGTGTAGATTCAATTAGTGTTACTATAACTGAACCTACTGACTCGATAAGTTTAAGCGTAGATAGTGTAATCGATGTATTGTGTAATGGAGCAAGCACGGGTCAAATACAGGTAAGTACTTCAGGAGGAACTGCACCGTATTCATACAGCTGGACAAATGGTGGTGGAACGAATGAGGATTTACTTAATGCAGGAGCTGGAACATACACACTTACGGTAACTGATGCCAATTTATGTCCGATATCCACCAGCGCAACGATTGCAGAACCTACTGCGCTGGGCATTAGTTTAAACGGAACAAACACCACTTGTTTTGGCGCGAGTACCGGGTCGATTGATGCCAGTGTTACAGGAGGAACAGGGCCTTATACTTATAATTGGACAGGTCCGAATGGTTTTTCTTCATTAGCAGAAGATCTTGCAAACATTGCAGCAGGGACTTATAGCCTTACAGTAACCGATGCAAACAACTGTTTACTTTCTCAAAATATAATTATTACTGAGCCGGCAGTTGTGGTTATCGCGTTTAGTGAAGATCCAGTAAATTGCTTTGGTGGAAATGATGGAAGTTTAACTGCGAGTATTAGTGCAGGCGGAACAGCGCCTTTCACTTTCCAATGGGATGCAGCAGCAAACAATCAGATTGGTGCTACAGCCACTGGTTTAAGTGCGGGGAATTATCTCGTCACGGTTACGGATGCCAATGGATGTATTTATACCAGCAATGCAAATGTTACTGAACCTACCACTCCATTAAGTATTAACTTGGACAGTACGAATATTACTTGTGGTGGCTACAACGATGGTACTGCATCGGTTTCTGTGAGTGGAGGAACTCCGGGATATAGCTATTTATGGAGCGATCCTTTAGCTCAAACTACTGCAACTTCTAGCGCCCTTCCGCCAGGAAATTTTCAGGTTACTGTTACCGATGCCAATGGTTGTACAATTTCTGGAAGTATAAATATTGTAGAACCAGCAGTTATCAATATTAGTGCAATTGCCGATTCTACTAATTGTTTTGGTGATGCAACTGGAGCAATCAGCGTTTCAGCCAGTGGAGGAACAACGCTTGGATTTGCCTATTCAATTGACGGAGGAGAAACCTTCCAGAGTAGTCCTGATTTCTTCAACTTGCCAGCGGGTGTCTATGATGAGATTATTGCTCAGGACTTAGGTTCTCCTATTGAATGTTTATCTCCTTTAACAACAGCAACCATCTATGAACAGCCATTTTTCTCATTTGAGGTAGTTCCTGGAGATACCACACTGCAGTTGGAAGAAAGTGTTGAATTGAGCTTTAATATAACATCCCCGAATTACTCAAATAATGATATTGCCCAAGTTAACTGGTTTCCGACTACTGGATTAAATTGCTCGGATTGCATAGATCCTACTGTTTTAACTTATGATTCATACACAGAATATACTGTCACCGTATATTACAACGGCGATGACAACGAGTTGTGCAATGCCACAGCAAGTACCATAATTATAGTAGAAAACAACTTGGCCTTATTTATTCCAAATGCCTTTACACCGGGCAATTTCGACCAGATCAATAACCAATTTGAAGTATATGGTGAAGGCATAGAATATGTGACTATGCAAATATTTAATCGAATTGGAGAAAAGATATTTGAAAGTTCTAATCAAGAAGTTGGGTGGGACGGAACATTTAAAGGAGAATTACAGAACCCAGGTGTTTACACATACTTTGTTTCCGTAGAGTATCTCGATGGCAAAGTAGTTGATAGAAAGGGAAGTGTAAGTTTGATTCGTTAATGACAGCTTGTAAGATTCATTTGAATAAGCAAAAAGGCAACTTAACTCTTATCAGATTGCAAAAAAAATCCCGAACATTATGCTGTTCGGGATTTACATATCCTAGAAAATTTTTTACTCCTCAATTGGTTCAGGCAATTCAATAGTTTCTACCTCTTGTGTAGGATTAAAATTTACTTCATCTTTTAAAATTTCAGCATCAGAACGTTGAATTTCATCCGTTGATGACCCGCCATCAATAAAAATTACAGAACTCATACTCAACACCACAATGGCCAAAGCTAAATACCAAGTCACTTTTTCAACAAGACCCGTTGAATTTTTTGCTCCAAAAACTTGAGAACTAACACCGCCTAAGGATTGAGACAATCCTCCACCTTTAGGATTTTGTACTAGCACAACTAGGCTGATTAGTACACAAAGAATCAAGATTACGATTGAAATAACGATATACATTTTAGTTCGATTTTAATTTTTCTATTTGACGTGCAAAACTAGAACTTTTTTTCGGATATTTTATGCTTAACTCCTTATAAACCTTAATTGCCTCATCGATCTTTCCTTGTTGAGCTAAAATCTTCGCATAGGTTTCGCTTATGGCAAAACTTGATACAGGAACTGACTTTTGTTTAAGTTTTTGCTTCTTTTGGATGGCATTTACCAAGAAGTCTTCTAATTGATGGGATGTTTTCTTGGCCTCCAAATAAAGAGCCGCTTCATGACTAGCTACTGGATCGATTGGAATTTCATGCCTTATCTCCTGAACAGGCTTTTTTTTCTTTAACCATGCCGTGAAGGAGTCTGGCATTTTCTCAGCGCCTTCTGTTGCTTTTGGCTTGACAGGATTTTTAGCACTTTTATTCTTCCTCAGATTCTTGTTAACCTCAGCCTCAACGTTCGTTCGTATGTCTTTCGTTTTCTTTTCAGGCTTTGGTACACTCGTCCTCTTTTTACGTATTTCATCAACCAAACTTTTCAGTTCTGTATTTGTTTCTTTCGACTTAAGTTCTTGCTTAACTTTCTTTGTCTTCTCAGGCACTTTCGGCTGATTCGATATTTTTGGGCTCTCCCTGTATTCCGCATGCACACGATCATAGAGTATTGCCCGATTGGGTACTCTCAAGGCTACCATTGGTAAAGCGGCCTCAAAATCACTTTCACTATTCGATTTCAAATCAATAGCTTCCAACATAAAAGCTCCAGCAAAACAAGGGTATTCTTCCTTAATCTTACTCCACTCATCCATGTCAAGAGAAGGTAATTGACCTTTCTTGAGATTTTGCAAAGCTGATATGAAAGAGTTTTCTACCATTTAACAAATGCCGCATTAAACACATCATCTACCAGTTGAGTGCTAATTTCATTGATAATTGATTCTTCGATTGCGGTAATATCCTCGTTCACCGGATAATCTGCAAATCGCGTAAATTTCTTTGATTCAAAACTATCTGCCTCATCTATTCGGTTATAAAAATTAATGGTTACCGACATGGTAATTCTACGCAAATCCGATGTGGTGTTGCCCGAGGGTGCTTGTATCGAATAAGCGTAATTGCTTATTTCGCCAGAAAAATGTACATCACCATTCGCATTAACTTGAATTAAATTGGTATTTGTGTTCATTTTATCCTTAAGCAAGTTCGTAAAAATATCGCTTGCACTGGCCGGACCATTTCCGCTTTTATTGTAGATATAAGCAACCGAAAGTGTTTGAATATCTGGGTTGATATTCGCACCTGAAAAGCTGTAAGTCTTGCATGACAAGAAGAACAAACTTAAAATAGCTATTGGGATCAATCTAATCATAAGTCGATGTCGTATTCTTTAATTTTACGATACAAGGTACGCTCAGAAATACCCAATTCGTCCGCAGCATTTTTTCTTTTGCCGTTATACTTCTCTAAGGACTTGATGATCATCATTTTTTCCATATCGGCCAAAGAAAGGGTTTCCTCAATTTCCTCGGTATCGTTAAACTTATCCTTATCATGAATAATATATGGTTCATGTTGATCTTGAGGTAGGCTATGCGTTTGAACGTTATAGCTCTGAGGTAATTGTTCCATTCGCTCATTACTCGTATCCCCAACATGTTGAATAGCGTCAGTTGAAAAATTATTGGACTTAGCCATTTGTAAAACAAACTGTTTTAACTCATTCATATCATTCTTCAAATCAAACATAATCTTATACAAGATTTCCCTTTCCGAGAAATTATCTTGACTCGAAGATCCATCAACCAATTGAGGTAGGTTATAATTCTTTACATTTGGAAGGAAACGCGCTAACTCGTCTGTATTAAGTTCCTCTCTATCACTCAGCAAAGCACATTGCTCTGCTACATTTTTCAGTTGACGAACATTGCCAGGCCAATTGTTTCGCTTCAGCATTTCTGTTGCTTCTGGGGTAAGTCTGACAAGGTTTGTCCTATTTTTTTCGGCAAAATCGGAAGCAAATTTCCTAAACAATAATTCGATATCAACTCCACGATCACGCAAGGCCGGCATATCAATTTGAACGGTACATAAACGGTAGTATAAATCCTCCCGAAACTTACCGCGTTGAATATCTTTGACCAAGTTCTTATTTGTTGCTGCTACCACTCGAACGTCAGTTTTTTGCGGTTGAGACGAGCCAACCTTAAAAAATTCTCCTGTTTCCAATACCCGTAGCAAACGTGCTTGAGTACCTATGGGCATCTCTCCTATTTCATCCAGAAAAATCGTTCCACCATCAACAGTTTCAAAGTATCCTTTACGCTTTTCATTGGCTCCAGTAAATGATCCCTTTTCGTGACCAAATAGCTCGGAATCGATTGTTCCTTCAGGAATTGCACCACAATTTACTGCGATAAATTTATTGTGTTTTCTCGAACTTAACTGGTGGATTATCTGCGAAAAAACTTCCTTTCCCGTACCACTTTCTCCCGATATCAACACGGAAAGATTGGTTGGCGCCACACGTTCAGCTATACTGATTGCATAGTTCAAGGCAGGCGCATTGCCAATAATTCCGAATCGTTGTTTTATACTTTGTATACTCATCTACCTTACTATGATTTATCGTTTATCTAGTAATTATGCTACGATTTCACCCAATAACACGCTAGAACTACAATCTGTTATTTTAACTTTTACATAATCGCCAGGTTTCGCATCCATTTTAGGAAATACTACCATATTAAACCGGTGATCTCTTCCACACAAATCTTCGTCACTTTTTTTCGAAGTTTTCTCAACCAAGACTTCCAATGTTTTACCTATTTGCTTTTTATTCCATTCCAAAGAATGCGTTCGTTGTAAATCAATGATTTCTTGCAATCTCCTTTTCTTAATGTTTAAAGGTATATCATCTTCGTAACGTTTCGCGGCCAAAGTTCCTGGTCGCTCTGAATAATGGTACATATAGTTCATATGAAACTTCACCTCACGCATTAATGATAAAGTCTCTTGGTGCTGCTCCTCTGTCTCACCACAAAATCCAGCAATAATATCCGATGAAATACAACAATCTGGTATGATACGACGAATAGCAGCTATTCTTTCTAAATACCACTCTCTATCGTAGGTCCGATTCATTTTCGCTAACATTTCACTATTCCCGTGCTGAACCGGAAGATGAATACTGTTACATATATTAGGGTATTTTGCAATGACGTGTAAAACATTATCATGCATGTCTTTAGGATGAGAAGTGGAAAAACGGACTCTTAAATCCTTTCCTACTTGAGCGACAGCTTCAAGCAAATTAGCAAAATTAAACACCTGATCTGTATCTCTTAACTCAATCAATTTCTTACCCCTAATTTTCTCATCATCACTCCATCGATAAGAATCAACATTTTGCCCAAGTAATGTCACTTCCTTGTATCCACGCGAATACAAATCCTTCACCTCCGCGAGAATACTCTCCGGATGACGGCTTCTTTCACGGCCCCGAGTATGCGGAACAACACAAAACGAACACATGTTGTCACAACCTCGAGTAATCGAAACGAAAGCGTTTATTCCATTCGAAGCTAAACGAACCGGATTGATATCCGCATAGGTTTCATCTCGAGACAACAACACATTGATGGCCTTTTGTCCTGATTCAGCTTCTTGAATCAAACTCGGTAAAGATCGATAAGCATCTGGACCTATAACCAAATCAACCAGCTTCTCCTCCTCCATTAGTTTATCTTTCAAGCGCTCAGCCATGCATCCCAAGACACCGATTAAGGCACCGGGATTTCTTTTTTTAACTGCTCTGAAATGCAATAAGCGATTGCGTACAGTTTGCTCTGCTTTATCACGAATGGAGCAGGTATTTACAAATACGATATCCGCTTCATTGTAATCCCGTGTTGAATCAAATCCTTCCGCACCCAAGATGGAAGCTACCACCTCGCTATCGGCAAAATTCATAGCACAACCATAGCTCTCAATGTAGTATTTTTTTCCATTACTTGGCACATTTTCAGGTCGCTTTAAGGTCATAGCGTTTCCTTGAATTGATTCATCCATTGATTTGGTTTTCAATTCAAAAGGAACTTTATTATTGTATAAATCAGCCATACTTCCAGTTAAGAGTTGCAAAGATAATGAATTCCGTCAAGTGAACTGACACATTGGCAGATTATTCTATTCGCTTAAGATTTTTTAATATTGTTGCGAACTAATTCCCCATTGAACTATATTGCAGCGAATACAATTAGTTAATAAAATATAAGTATGCTTAATCCAAAGATCCACAAAGCTTTAAAATTTGCCAGTGGGCATGAAATGCACAATCGTTTTATGCTGGCACCCATGACCAATCAGCAAAGCAACGAGGATGGGACCTTAAGTGATGATGAATTACACTGGCTCAAGATGCGCGCCAAGGGAGGATTTGGATTAATAAGCACCTGCGCTTCCCACGTGGATGAAATAGGCAAGGGATTTTCTGGCCAATTGGGAATTTTCAACGACAAACACATAGAGGGACATAAAAAACTTGCTGCTGCAATACGAGAGCATAATAGCCTGGCAATAGTTCAACTCCATCACGCGGGAATGCGTTCACCAAAAAAGTTGATTAGTGGTCAAGCTGTAGCACCTTCTGATCTTCCGGAATTTGATGCCCGTGCCTTAAGTTTAGATGAAGTTTACCGGGTAAGAGATAAGTTTATTGAAGCCGCTATTCGCGCTCAAAAAAGTGCCTATGATGGCGTGCAAATTCACGGAGCTCATTCGTACTTACTCTGTCAATTCTTGAGTTTAGAACACAATAAGCGAGAAGACGATTACGGCGGGAGTTTAGCAAACAGAGTACGACTAATAAAAGAGATAGTTGAGGGTATCCGACAAACGTGTGGAAAGCGATTCTTACTCAGTTTGAGACTTTCACCGGAACGCATGGGTATGCAGCTGGATGAAATCAAAACATTGTGTCTAGAGTTTGACGAAGATCAATTCTTAGACTTTTTAGATATTTCCTTATGGGACAGTTTTAAAATGCCTGAAGAAATAGAACATCAAGACAAAACACTCTTGCAGCATTTCACCTCTCTTGACTTAAAACACTCCAAACTGACTGTAGCTGGTAAAATTTATTCGAGCGAGGATGTGCATGCCGTTATGAATGAAGGCATAGATTTCGTAAGTATAGGTAAAGCCGGGATTTTACACCACGATTTCCCGAAGAAAGTAATGAATGACTCATCTTTTGAAATGCAAACCTTGCCTGTTAGTCGAGATTACCTTAAAAAAGAAGGTTTAGGTGATAAGTTTATTGACTATATGAGTAGATGGGAGGGCTTTGTCGCTTCGTCTGAAGCAGAATAACTACAGTGAAAATTTAAAACTCGAATCAATTGCTAATTTAGTGTAAGCACTTTCTTCGAATGGCAGGAGCAAATCACTCTTGTATTCTTCCATTGTAGAGACACTCAAATTAATTACCTCATAGCCTTTTGCATCTAAAGCCTGATCAATTTTAGCATAATGTATCTTCTCGTCTTTTAAGTAACCAAAGACAGATCGATCGAAAGGATTAAAATCAAATTTTTGTCCAAGCTCATGCATAAACTTGACACTACTATCGATACTACATCCACTGGCTGCCTCAACGGTTTGATCGACAGCTAAAACAAATAAAGCATCCCATAAAATATGCCCTGAGGCTTGGAGAGAACGACCATGAGCAGTCCATTGCGCTACAAAGGCTTTCAATTCACGGGTAATGGCACCTTGCTCTTCCTTGCTTAACAAGCGATTACTCAGGTATACCCAAACACGTATGTCCCTATCTTTTGAAGTCATTTTACATTCCAATATCCTCTAAGCCTTGACCTTGAGCTATTAACTCAGCCAAATCGAAGACTTTGACTGTATGTGTATTCGGATCGTCTGAGCTCACACCATCTTTCATCATCGTCATACAAAATGGACAAGCAACTGCGACAATATCCGCCTTTGTTTCCGCCACTTCTTCTGCTCGTTTGGCATTAATACGCTTCTCACCCGGTTCATCCTCCTTAAACATTTGAGCACCACCAGCTCCACAGCATAAGCCTTTCGTGCGGCAACTTTTCATCTCAACAAGTTCCGTATCTAAAGCTTCCAGCACTTTCCTTGGTGCTTCGTATACACCATTCGCTCTACCTAAATAGCAAGAATCATGGTAGGTGATTCTACGTCCTTTGAATTCCCCACCACCTTTCATCTTCACTTTGCCTTCATTAATTAACTGCTGCAAGAAAGTACTGTGATGAATCACTTCGTAATTGCCTCCCAACTCAGGATATTCATTCGCAAGAATATTAAAGCAATGCGGACAGGTAGTTACGATTTTCTTTACCTCATAGGCATTCATTATCTCTATGTTTTGGTAGGCAGCCATTTGAAAGGCAAACTCATTACCTGCTCGTTTAGCAGGATCTCCCGTACAACTTTCTTCTGTTCCAAGCACGGCAAAATCGACACCTACTTCGTTTAAAATTTTCACGAAAGCACGCGTAATCTTTTTAGCTCTGTCATCAAAGCTTCCCGCACAACCAACCCAAAACAAAATTTCTGGTTTCTTACCTTCTGCCATCATGGCCGCCATTGTAGGTATATTCATTTTTTTTAGATTTAAGATTTAAGACGTAAGACTATTTTATTCAATTTCGAATGAAGTAGCCATTATACATTCTCAATAATTCCTTATGCATTAACACCTATTCTTCGTTCGCCCAATTGAATCTGTCCTGCGGACTAAATTTCCACGGAGCACCGTTATTTTCAATGTTACTAAACATTACATTCCACTCTTCAGGAGAATTAGATTGTTCAAGAATTAAGTTTCTTCTTAATTGTATAATAATGTCCAAAGGGGATATCATCACAGGGCATGCTTCAACGCAAGCATTACATGTTGTACATGCTCTCAGCTCTTCCACGGAAACATATTCATCGCTAATTAAAGACTTTCCATCATCAACAAAAACTCCGTTTTCTCTAATATTCAATGCAACTTCTTCTAACCTGTCTCGGGTATCCATCATCACTTTTCGCGGGGAAAGCTTCTTTCCCGTCTGGGAAGCCGGACATTGTTCAGTACAACGACCACATTCAGTGCAAGTATAAGCCGCAAGCAAGTTCGTCCATGGAAGATCTTGAACATCTTTAGCACCAAAAGTAGGTATCTCTGGCTCAGTTCCATCCGCAGGAGCAGCAAAAGCTGTATCAGGATTCATCATCAACTTTATCTCATTGGTCACTTCAGGCATGTTAGACATAAAGCCTTTCTCTTTTAAACTGGCAAAGTAAACATTAGGGAAGGCTAACATGATATGCAAATGCTTAGAATACGGCAAGTAAACGATGAAAGCCAAGACACCTAAAATGTGTCCCCACCATCCTACTCTTTCGATTATATGTAAACTTCCTTCGCTCAAGCCACTTAAGACGATGTTACTAAATCCTTTAGAAAGTAGAAATGGATAATCATTATTATGCAATGCTTGGTCTGCACCGTTCATCATGAAAATACAAGTAACCAAATAAATTTCTGCGAACAAGATGATATTCGCATCAAGCTTTGGCCATCCGTTCATCTCGGAACGAACCAAGCGAGGGACTTTTAGTAAGTTTCGTCTGGCAAGAAAAACAAAAGTAGCAAACAAAGCCAATACAGAGAGAATCTCGATACTATTAACTACCAGTACGTAGATTCCTTTCAGGAAACTTAATTCAGTAAAGGCATTGTATAAAACCCGGTGCCCTCCTGTAAACCCGTCTATAAAAATTTCAATTAGTTCGATTTGTGTAATTAAGAAAGCTAAGTATACAGCAAGGTGAAGCAAAGCCGGAACAATTTCTTTGAACATTTTCTTTTGCCCTAAGGCGATAAGTATCACATTCTTCAGACGCTCACTTCGATCACCTTCGATGACTTTATCTTTTCCGAGATTAACATTCTTGTATATGTTGTAAAATTTCTTACCTCCAAAGTAAAAAACAGCCATGTTTATGACTACAAAGGCAATTATTTGAATCAACTGAGCAGTTTCCATTCATTAATTTTTAGTGTTCCAAAAATATTGCATTATAATTACTTCGCGTAGTTTTACCCTGATTTTAATCAAAAAAAGCGTAATTTTAACAGAATCTAAACAAGTATTAAATTGTTATGAAACAAGGATTAAGTGCTATTGTTCTTTTGTTGACTTTGTTCGTTGCTCGCGCTCAATTTGGCATACAAGAGAGAATTTACCTCGACAAAAAAGAAGATACTGAAATGATTTCCCTTTTGGTAAAAGGGGAACTGGAAGAAATCAAGGCAAGTTGTAAAAAAATAGAAGCCAACTATAAGTATGGATATAAGAATATAGCGGCAGTCTCGGTTCCAAAATCGAATTTAAATGAGTTTTACGATCTTTTAGGCACGTCAAAAATGGAGATTCCCTTGGCGAAAGGAACTACCTTAATGGACACTGCTTTAATTCATAACCGTATAACGAATGTGCATGCAGGGATAAGTCCTTTGTTGCAGGCATACAAAGGTTCAGGCGTTATTATTGGCATTTTAGATTCCGGTATTTATTTTGAACACGATGACTTTAAAAATGCCGATGGAACAACAAGAATCCGATACATCTGGGATCAGAATGTTGCAAGCCCAACTAACCCTCCAGCCCCTTATAATTTTGGTCAAGAATGGAATTGGCAGGAAATTAATAATGGGGCCTGTAATCACGTGGAGCCAGCCAACCAATATGGGCACGGAACAACCGTAGCAGGTGCTGCATGTGGTAATGGTTTAGCGACGGGTGGTTATATTGGCGTCGCTCCAGAATGCGACATCATTGCGGTCGCCATGGATTATTATTCAAGTGATTTCCTGATCAACACGGTTGATGCTATAGATTATGTTTTCAAAAAGGCAGATGCTTTGGGGAAGCCTTGTGTTATCAATACAAGCTTCGGTTCATACAGTGGATCACACGACGGAAAAGATTTTGCTACCCAGATCATTGAAGCTTTATTGGAGGAAAGAGCGGGTAGATCTATCGTTGCTTCTGCTGGAAATGGCAATAATCTTGAAAATACCAACCCAAATTTTATTCCGCCACATTTAAGTTATACCCTAAGCAGTGATACGAATTTCACTTGGTTTAAAACCATGCCGGGTGGTCAGTTATATTTCTCCCTTTGGGCTGATACTGCCAATTTTTCTCAAGCTCACTTTACTATTGGTGCAAATAATGATACCAGTTTTTTGGATATCGGGCAGCTTCCTTTTATGACTGTAAATAGTTTTCCAGGCAATTTGAGTAATGGAGTTTATTTAAGTGATTTCGTCTATGACAACAATGGGGTTAATCAAGGACAAGTAGAAATGTACCTGGAACAATATGAAGGCTTGTACAATTTAGAATACCTGATAACCCCTTCGAGAACACAAGATTTATGGCGATTTGTGCTGACTGGATCGGGGACTTTCGATATTTGGAGTTCGCGAAGTTTCCAAGGAAGCGCGGATATGATATTTAGCAATTTACCACCCAATTTCGTTTATCCACCAATTGATTACTATAAACTTCCAGATAATGAAAAATGTATTGTAGGTTACTGGCAGTGTTCAGATAAAGTAATCACTGTGGGTAATTTCGCTAATCGCAGTCATTATTATGATGTCGATTCGGTTTACAGGGATTTGAACCTAACTCCTGGTGAAATTTATTACAAGTCTTCAGAAGGACCAACACGAGATAATCGGCTTAAACCAGATATTAGTTCAACGGGAAATATCGTCTTTGCAAGCGGCAACTTGGATTATATCGCAAGTGCTTTGAACATCAATCGACCGAAAGTAGCCCCGGGCGCTAAACACAATTACAATGGAGGAACGAGTATGTCATCACCTATTGTGGCGGGGGCTGTTGCTTTATATCTTGAGAAGAATCCAAATGCCTGGTGGTATGAAATCAAAGAAGCTTTACAACAAACGGCTCGAAAAGATACCTTTACTGGCCTTCAAGCGAATGTAAATTATGGTCATGGCAAATTGGATGCTTTTGCTTTAATGCAGTTTGAAGCCGTTTTAGGTTGCACGGATGATACCATGTTTAATTACAATCCTAACGCCAATGTTGATGATGGTAGCTGCGTTCCTGTCGTTTTGGGTTGTACCGATAGCTTAGCTTTAAACTTTAATTCTGAAGCGAACACGAATGATGGTAGTTGTATTCCCGTTGTATTGGGTTGCACAGACAGTTTAGCTTTAAATTACAACCCTAGCGCCAATGTTGATGATGGCTCTTGTACATACGAAACAGATACAACAGGTATGCGAGAACAAAGTGCAACGCAATCCATTAGAATTATACCTAATCCAGCATCGAATGATGTGGTATTACATGTCTCTTCCAATCAACAAGGGCTTATACATAGTCTTATTGTGCGAGATATTCTGGGAAGACAAATCGATAGTTTTACCTTTCATGGTAATTACTTAACTTTTGATATTTCTGGTTACAGTAAAGGAATTTACCAAATAGAATTGTTTGATGGTCAAGTTCGCATAGGACAACAAAAAATGATAAAGAAGTAATGCAAAGTTTAATCTTAGACAAAGAAGCACTCGAGCAAAAACTTATTCGTTTGGCTCATCAAATTCTTGAAGATCAATTTGACGAAGAGGAGATTTGCTTGGTTGGCATTATGCAAGGAGGGCATCAGATATGCGCAATCCTCAAAAAAGAAATACAAAAAATCAAGGCCGTCGATGTTAGTATTTCATCCATAAGCGTCAATAAGGAAAATCCCTTACTTCGCCCTTCAGAGCTAAGTCGGGATATCAATTATTTCGATGGAAAAGCCGTTATTTTAGTGGATGATGTAGCCAATTCGGGTAGAACCTTATTTTACGCATTTCAAGAATTTCTCCATATCATGCCGAAGACTGTGAAAGTAGCAGTACTAGTAGATAGGGAACATAAACGTTTCCCGGTTCATTGCGATTACGTTGGCACTTCCTTAGGGACAACAATCAAAGAGCATATCGAAATCGTGTTTAAGGGAAATAAACTTGAGGCTGCTTATTTGAGTTAATAACTGTCCAGAAGAGGTTGTATAACATTCATTTTGGCGTTTAGGGGCAGTAATGGATGAATGGCATTTTCAATGATTTCAACAAGTTCTTTTCGCAATCGATTTTTAACAAAATATTTATGCGTTATCAACCCTACTGATCTTGAAGGTACAGGTTCCTTAAACTGAATAATTCTGCATGCTTGTTCTCCATTAAAATCAAGGCTTGCAAGAAAAGGCAAAATCGTCATTCCTTTGTTTGCCTTGGTAAAACGTATTAGGCTATCCATAGAACCTGACTCAAAAGCAAAATTGAGCATATCCACTTTATCTTCATTTGAACGTTCGCATATTTGATTGACTTGCGTGCGAAGACAATGTCCCTCCTGCAACAACCAAAGCTTTTGATAGTCCAACTCGTGAACAGCTAGAGGTTTATTACTTGGTTTGTTTCGGCAGTCATAAACTAAAAAGGGCTCCACATAAACAGTTTTTTCGATTAAGTCTTTATCATTAATTGGTAATGCTAAAATACCAATATCGAGTGTTCGTTTTTTCAAGCTTTTCACAATTTCAGCAGTTGTTTTCTCACGAACATTAATTTGGAGCTTAGGATATCTATTGGCCAATTCTTGCAGAAACACAGGCAACAAATAAGGTGCTACAGTGGGTATCACTCCTATTTTCACAACTCCAGTCATTTCACCTTTTATTTCTTGAACAAGATCCTCCAACTGAGCAAGTTCACTGCGAAGAATCCGCAAACGTTCAATAATTCGTTCACCTTCTTTAGTCACTGAAACTGGCTTGGTTTTTCTGTTAAATATTTTAATCCCTATTTCCTCTTCATATTTACCAATCATAGTACTTAATGTAGACTGACTGATGTAACATCGTGCCGCTGCAGTTTCAAAATTCTTTGAATCTACGACAGATAAAATATAATGAACTTGTTGAATATTCATAAAGTAAAATTAATAATTATCTACGAAATAGATGATGATATTGAAAATATCGTTTTTATTAATAATTAATATTCGATAGTTTTGCACGAACAAAAAGACAAAATAATGAAACGAATGATACTTATTAGCTTGGGAGTTATACTCAGCCTGAGCGCTTGTAAACAAGCAAATGAGCAACAAAGTAAGGAGGAAAGTGGTGGTTGTCCTTTCGGTTTTGATGGTGGTCATGTAGAAGAACAAGTATCCATGACAAAATCAAATGAGCAATGGTGGCCTAACCGACTAAATCTAGATATACTGGCTCAAAACTCGGAGTTAACCGACCCGTTGGGTGAAGGATTTAGTTATAAAGAAGAGTTCGAACAATTAGACTATTATGCGCTCAAGAAGGATATTGAAGCCGTTCTTACAGATTCTCAAGATTGGTGGCCAGCAGATTACGGCAACTACGGTCCTTATTTCATACGAATGGCTTGGCATAGTGCGGGGACTTACCGGACAGGTGATGGTCGAGGGGGAACAAGAATGGGTATTCAGCGATTTGCTCCACAAAATAGTTGGCCTGACAATGTCAACCTAGATAAAGCAAGACGACTATTATGGCCAATCAAGCAAAAGTATGGGCAGCAAATCTCATGGGCAGATTTAATGATTTTAACAGGAAACGTAGCTTTAGAATCAATGGGCTTCCAAACTATCGGTTTCGCAGGTGGACGTGAAGATGTATGGGAACCACAAGAAGATATATACTGGGGACCCGAAGGTGAATGGTTGGGCACACGCCGATTGGATGAAAACGGTAAGTTAGATTTGGAAAAGGAAAATCCACTGGCGGCTGTTCAAATGGGTCTAATTTATGTAAATCCGGAAGGACCAGACGGCAACCCTGATCCTGTAGCATCAGCAGAAAACATACGTATTGCATTTGCTAGAATGGGTATGGGTGATGAAGAAACGGTGGCATTAATTGCCGGTGGTCATTCTTTTGGTAAGACACATGGAGCGGGGCCAGCTGATAATGTTGGACCAGCTCCTGAAGGTGCGCCAATCGAAGAGCAAGGCTTGGGATGGAAGAGTTCATACAAATCAGGCAAAGGAGAAGATGCTATCTCTTCAGGTTTAGAAGTTACTTGGACTCCTACCCCTACTCAGTACAGTCATGCATATCTAAATATACTTTTTAACAACGAATGGGAGTTGACTAAAAGTCCTGCAGGTGCACATCAATGGGTTGCGAAGGATGTAGGCGAAATTTTCCCTCACGCTTTTGATGAGAACAAACGCGTTGCACCAATGATGCTGACATCTGATCTTGCCTTAAAGTTTGACCCTATATACAAGGAAATATGCGAAAGATTCATTGAAGATACGGATGCATTTGATAAAGCATTTGCTAATGCATGGTTTAAATTAACCCATAGAGACATGGGGCCAAAGTCAACATACTGGGGACCGGAAATACCTGAAGAAGATTTCATCTGGCAAGACCCAATCCCTCAAATGGACTATGATTTGATTACACAAGCGGATATCAAGCAATTAAAGAGTGAAATCTTGTCATCAGGTATTCCAAGCAACCACTTGATTGAAACAGCTTGGGCATCTGCTTCCAGTTACCGAGGGTCTGACCGCAGAGGAGGCGCAAATGGTGCTAGAATCAGATTAGAGCCTCAGGTGAACTGGGAATCTAACAATCCAACTCAATTGAAGGAGGTTTTGGCTCAATACGAAGAGATTCAAGCGAAGTTCAATGCTGCAAATGGAAGCAAAAAGGTTTCAATCGCCGATTTGATAATCTTGGGTGGAAATGCGGCTATTGAAAAGGCTGCAGCAGATGCTGGTTTTACAGTAAATGTTCCATTTATTCCAGGGAGAACTGATGCCACACAAGAGCAAACTGATGTCGAGTCTTTCGCAGTGCTTGAGCCAATGGCTGACGGATTTAGAAATTATCAGAAGAAGAAATATACCTTATCCACGGAAGAGTTGCTTGTAGATAAGGCTCAGTTACTGGGATTAACAGCTCCTGAAATGACCGTATTAGTTGGTGGTATGCGTGCCTTAAATGCAAACTATGATGATTCTAACACTGGAATCTTGACAAGCACTCCAGGTCAGTTAAACAATGTATTCTTTGTAAACTTACTTGATATGTCAATCTACTGGGAGCCTACAACAGAGGATGGACTATCATTCGTGGGTAAAGATCGGTATACCAACGAAACGAAGTGGAACGCCAGTAGAGCAGATTTAATTTTTGGTTCTAATTCGGAACTACGCGCAATCGCTGAAGTATATGCTTCACAAGATGCGCAAGAAAAATTCGTTAAGGATTTTGTAGCTGCATGGAACAAGGTGATGAACTTGGATCGTTTTGATGTGGTACATTAAAGAGAAAGGGGTTTTTAATTATGGAAGAGGTTGGCATTCGTGTCAACCTCTTTCTTTTTGTGCAACCAACCTGTCAGGTTGTATGCCAGATATTCCAACTTTCTTCCGCTTGAATTTCGAGCATT
>JAFMKE010000152.1 GCA_017853115.1 Verrucomicrobiota bacterium | reverse complement strand
TCTTAGTTCTCTACTAAGGCCTTTTTTATTGAATTCCTCCAAATAACCAATCGCTGTTGACTAACTAAAACAGCGCTCTACAATCCCGATATTTTCAAATTATACCTATCTTGCCAGCATGAATAAACATCAGTCGGGCTTTGTAAACATCATCGGATTACCTAACGTAGGCAAATCCACTTTGATGAATGCTTTATTGGGGGAAAAACTCGCAATAATCAATAAAAAAGCTCAAACTACTCGTCACCGTATTCACGGCATCTTGAGCAGTGAAAATTATCAAATCGTATTCTCAGACACGCCAGGATTTATCGAAAAGCCTGCCTATAAAATGCAGGAGGAAATGAACAAATATGTTCAATCAACCTTCGAAGATGCTGATGCCTTTCTATATATCACCGCATTGGGCACACCAATAGAAAAGCAAAAGCAACTTTTCGAGCCGCTGAAGCAAGCAAAATCGCCTGTTTTACTCCTTATTAATAAAGTAGATACGGCTAAAAATGAAGAAGAAATCAAAACATACGCCGAACGCTGGCAAAAAGAACTTCCTCAGGCCAAAATACTTTTTATCTCGGCAAAAGAACATTTCAATCTACAAGCCGTGATAGATAATATCGTTGAAGTGATGCCAGAAGGTCCAGTTTATTACGATAAGAATCAACTATCCGATAAGAACGAACGATTCTTCGTGACAGAAATCATTCGGGAAAAAATCCTCGATTTATATCAACAGGAAATTCCTTATGCTTGTCAAGTAGAAATTGATGCCTTCGAAGAAGATGAACAAATCAGTCGCATTCGTGCTACCATTTATACAGAACGAGACACACAGAAATCTATTCTCATAGGTAAAGGAGGCGCTGCAATAAAAAAATTAGGCACGCTGGCAAGAAAAGATATTGAAGATTTTCTCCAAAAACGCGTCTATCTTGAGCTTTTCGTTAAGGTGAAAGAAAACTGGCGAAATGATGATATGATGCTCAAATATTTCGGATATAAAGAATGAGTTTACGTAGTTTCTTCATAATCGCTTTATGCTTTGCGTGTATCCAAAATAGCCGAGCGCAAGAAGATTCTACGCAACTTAAA
The DNA here is from genome assembly GCA_017853115.1 of Verrucomicrobiota bacterium. GTDB lineage: Bacteria > Bacteroidota > Bacteroidia > Chitinophagales > UBA8649 > JAFMKE01. The sequence continues at coordinate 3,072 of JAFMKE010000152.1, read as the reverse complement.
TTTTTCCAACCAGCTCCCTCCCTCAACAAAGGAAGGGCTATCGGGCTATCCACAGGCTTAGGAGCTACATACGCTGGTGCGATGATTGGCTTAAACTATATTTGGTATAAAGATTCGCCGCGGTCGAAATTCAATTTTTTCAATGATGCGAAAGAATGGAAACAGGTAGATAAGCTGGGGCATTTACATGGCGCCTACTTCGAGAGCGTTTGGGCTACCCAAATGCTGAAATGGGCTGGTGTAAATCACAAAAAAGCGAGTATATACGGAGGCTTGATGGGATTCACCCTGCAGTCGTCGATAGAAATTTTTGACGGATTCTCGGAGAAGTGGGGTGCTTCATGGAGCGACATTGGGTTCAATGCCCTGGGCAGTGCTATGGCATTAACACAAAATTTACTTTGGCAAGAACAACGGATTCGCAGCAAGTACTCGTTTCACAAGGTAAGTTATCCTGATGCTCAACTTGAACAACGAGCGATAGATTTATATGGTGAAGGAAAAATTGAACGCCTAATTAAAGACTATAACAGCCTGGCTATTTGGGTGTCTGTTACACCTAGCCGCTTCATGAAAAATCCTCGTCCGCAAGCCAAATGGCTGGCCTTATCTGTAGGATACATGGGTGGTGATATGTATGGCGGATTTGATAACAGCTGGGAAGATGAAAATGGGAATACAATCGACAGAAACGACATTGAACAATACCGGAGATTTTTCTTTTCCCTGGATATTGATTTTGAACAATTTCCCGCAAAAAAGCCAGGCTGGAAAACGCTACTCAACGTAATGAATATCATTAAAGCACCAATGCCAGCTATGGAGTTTAACACCAAAGGACAAGTAATTTTTCATCCCATGTTTTACTTGAACTGGAATAAGCCCATCGTCTTAAAAGACTAATGAGGTAATGCCTCTTTAAACGGCAAAAGCTTTTCATCTTTTTCCGCAATATAGTTCTCGCTGCGGATATACAAGTAAAAATAAAACACAGCAAAGCTGTTCAAAATATGCCATAGACTATGCGGCTGGAGGAAGGAATCAGGACTACACCCAATTTTTGCAATATCCATTTTGAAAAAAACCATCGCTGCAGTTATAAATATAACCATGAAGAGCAAGTATGCTTTCGTCGTTTTATTCGGATCTTTTTTCTCCAATACATACCCCAAAAATCCAGTCGAAGTAATAAAACCAAGCACAATCGGATGAACATACTCCATCGAAACCCAAAAAGTAAGTGCCAGGTATATCAGCGTAAAAACAGCCACTAATAAACGTGTTTCTAGCGGATGCTTTTGCTTGGACGGTTTGCCTCGTAGCAATAAAATAAATCGATGTGAAAAGTACATCAGCGGAAAGAGGGAAATACTGTAGACTGCTGAAAAATCAAGATTAGAAGCCACTTTAATCAAGGAACTATGGAAAAAAGTACTACAAGCAAAGGTGTAGATAGAGATAAACCCCAAAACTAAACTATAAAATGGATTGGCCGTAATCAGATTAAAAGCGTAGGATTTACGGCTATCACTCATTCCCTTACTGAGAAAGAAAATGGCATTCACCAAATATCCGAAATTCGTAAAAGTGTTTATGGGTTGCCTCACGATTTTCAACATATCCGTTCGTTCACAAAACCAGGTGTCAATACCAATATCCGTAGTAAAATTGAACCAAAAACTCGAGGGATACAAGAAATGGTTTAAGACATAAATAATTAGGCCAAACACCACAGATGCGCCGAGAGCATAATAGATTTTGTCTTTATAAAACTGCCATATTATTGTACGTAAATAGACGAGGTATTTTAGACTTAATCGTTTGAGCTGCATTATTCTATCTAATCAAGGTAAAGTTGCCTGACCGTACCTCAACATCTCCATTGGTATATTCAATATTCGCTACATAAACATAAACATCTACAGGCGCATTCCTTCCTTTGTAGGTTCCGTCCCAACGAACAAGATCATTGTTACTTTCCACGCGATACAACAATTCCCCCCAGCGATTGTATATTTTGAGTTCAACATAACGCAATTGATTACAAATTGGTCCATATCCATCATTGACTAAATCTTGATTGGGTGAAAAGGCATCTGGGAATAAACAGAGTGCTTCATCGAAAACAACCTGAATAAGCACATTCTCACTGATAGCACAAGTACTTAAACTATCCGCATAAGTTACTGTGTAAGTAATATCTTCCTGCACAACAGCCGTTGGATTTTGACAATTCACACAACTTAAACCTGTGCTTGGCGTCCAGATATAAGTGCCGTTTGTTGCGCCTTGACCCGCACTGCTTAAATTCACACTTGCACCTTGATTAACAATCGTATCATTGGATGCTTGCAAACTCAAACTCGGACCTGCATCAATTTCAACCACCGTATCCAAAAGACAATTGTTCCCATCTTCGATGGTGATGATATAAGTTCCTGGACTCATACTTGTATTATTGGCTGTTCCAACTATACCATTGTAGGTATACTCATAAGGAGCTAAACCACCACTCAGCGTAATCTCAATACTTCCATCATTTAAGCCCGCACAGGATTCATTGACTATGTTGATGGCATCAATCGATGGCAAATTAGCAACAATCAATGTTGCAATTTGACTCACTGCACAATTCGTTGCATCCTGCACTTCTATCGTATATGTGCCGCCAGCTAAGTTCGCAAAGTTCGGCGATGCCTGAAAATTCAAACCACCATCAATACTATAACTCAAAACACCAGACCCACCACTAGCTTGGATTTCTATTGTTCCATCATTAGCACCACAAGAGGGCTGACCTAAAATTATGGCATCAATAATCGGTGCATTTAGTGGGATAAGGTTCGAAACTAAACTGTCGATACACCCTTGGCTATCCTCCACATAAGATGTGTAGATACCCGACGATAAATTAGCAAACACATTAGACGCTTGAAAATTTATACCATCAAGGCTATAACTGAGTGCGCCGTTTCCTCCGGATGTAAATAGGGTTAACTGTCCGTCGCTGGCATTACAACTTGGCTCAACGATTTGCACACTATCCAAAACAACCGCTATCGATGGATTGAT
>JAFMKE010000029.1 GCA_017853115.1 Verrucomicrobiota bacterium | reverse complement strand
GGCACTTCACTGTTTGTTTTACGATACCTATTGGCATTTTCGCCACTATTCCATCGGGCCTTAGTATTATCACTCCATTGTAAATTCATAAACTCAATAACCTGCTTTTTAATCTTTTTACTTAGGATAGGGAAAGTAAGCTCCACGCGGAAATCCAAATTGCGCTGCATCCAATCGGCTGAAGATAAGAACACCTTTTCATCTCCATTATTCCCAAAAATGAATACGCGACTATGTTCCAAGTACTTATCTACTATGCTGATCACCTCAATATTTTCACTTAATCCTTTTACTTGAGGTATCAAAATACAAATACCACGAACGATCAATTGCACACGAACACCGGCCTGCGAAGCCGCATACAATTTATCAACCATCCCCTGGTCAGCTAGGCTATTTAGTTTGGCAAAAATAAAAGCTTCCTTACCCGCCTTTGCAAAAGCAATCTCGTGATCAATCAACTTTTCAAATCCGCTTCGCGTGGAATGTGGAGAAACCAACAAGTGCTTGTGATTATAAATCATGAAGTTGCGGTCAAAGAACTGAAATACCTTATTACACTCGTAAGTCAATTTTTTATTTGCAGTAAACAAAGTCATATCTGAATATACCTTGGCCGTACTTTCATTAAAATTACCCGTACTAAAGAAGGCAATTCTGCTTCGCACCCCATTCTCCACTCTGGAAACCAAGCACATTTTACTGTGCACTTTTAAGTTTGGTACACCGTATATTACTTCCACACCCTCTTCTTGCATTTTCTTCGCCCAGTATATATTCGAGGTTTCATCAAAACGTGCTTTCAATTCGACCAATACAACTACCTTTTTCCCATTCTTCGAGGCATCAATTAGCGAGTTCGCCACAGCGGAAAATTTTGCTAATCGGTACATCGTCATTTTTATCGTAGTAACCTGTGGATCAATTGCGGACTCGCGAAGAAAATCGAGTAAGTAGGAAAATTTTTGATAAGGGCAGTGCAGCAAAACATCTTTTTCTTCTACAACCTCTCGAATAGTTTTATCTTCAGAAAAATCTGGATGACTTAATGCTTTCAACTTCGGGAATACAAGATCTTTTTTCCCTAAGTCTGGGAATTTCATATAATCCTTCTTGTTATGGTATCGACCACCTTTAATATTATTTTCATTCTCAAGCAAGTCAAACTTCTCCAAGATGAAATGCAATAAATCTTTGTCTATGGTCTTGTCATAAATAAAGCGTACAGGTTCGCCGTGCTCGCGATTCTTTACACTTTTACTGATTTTTTCTACCAAACTTTTTGATATGTCATTATCCATATCCAACTCGCCATCTCGTGTCACTTTAATCGCGTAAGCTTTAGCCTCTTTCACCTTAAATTGACGGAAAATTGTTTTCAAGCTGTAACGAATCAAGTCATCCAAAAAGATGATATATTTCTTGTCATCGTCACTCGGAATTTCAATGAATCGATCGGCATTTTCTGGCACCTCTACTAAAGCGAACAATGGCTCATTCTCCTCCAACTCCAGACGAATAGCTAAATAAACGGTCAACTCATCCAGCTCCGGAAAATCCTCGAGATAGTTAAGCATAATCGGAACTAACTTGGGCCGAATAAACTCGTCTGCATACTCCATACAAAATTTACCTTGTGCCTCATCCAGTTGTTGTTCATTAAGTATATATATACCTTGCTGTTCCATTTCAGCTTTGATATTAAGGTATATCTTCTCAAACTCGGTTTGCTGCTTGGTAACTTTGACTTTAATCTCTTTCAACAACTCACGGGGTGCAGTGCTTAAGCTTTTTCGTGCTTTTCGTCCCATACCCAACATCCGACGAACGGTTGCTACCCGAATACTAAAAAACTCATCCATGTTGTTAGAAAAAATTCCGAGAAAACGCATACGCTCAATCAGCGGCACCGATTTGTTCGCCGCCTCTTGTAAAATACGGGCGTTAAAATCTAACCAACTTAATTCTCTGTTGATGAATCTATTTTCGGGTAAAGTACTCATGATTGCCTAATATTCTATATGCACAAGATAACCACTATGATTGCGAATATTGATCACTTGATTGTTATCTAAATATAAATATTGCCCTTTAATTCCGTGCAATTTGCTCTCTATAATTGGCGTACTATCCAACTTTATACTTTTAACTTTATCCGGATACTGGTGCACAGGATAACTAATCGATATTACTTCATCTTTATCAGAGATGTATTCAAAGTATTCCTCATCGAGGTAGTTTAAGGCTTCCTCTTTAGCTTCGAGTAAATCAATATCAACCACCTCATTTTTGAGCATGCGCTGCCAGTTGGTTTTGTCCGTGAAAAACTCTTTCATTTGCACTTCTATAAGTCCTGCCAGCTGCCGATAAGGGAGTTCTGCTAATATAATAGCCTCACTCGCCCCCTGATCTATCCATCGCGTGGGAACTTGTGTTTTACGTGTAACTCCAATTTTTATCGCTGACGATTTAGCCAAATAGACCACGTGCTCTTGATTATGATGAGTCTCCTCCCATTCCACATCGCGCCCTTTTCCTAAATGAGCCTCACACAATTCAGGTCTTACAATACAAGGTGAAGATTCTGGCGCATTCATAAAACAAGGATAGCAAGCTCCATTGCCAAAAGACTTTTTAGTCTTTTTCCCACAAACAATACAATGAATTACGCCATCAAAGCATATGGCAATTTCACTTCCAATCAATGGGTTCATATGAAGCATATCGCCATTATCCTGTCGCAAGTGATATTGTACCTCATCTTCAAGACTAACAGGCATTTTGGTCAAATGGGTGTGAAACTTCGTCATGCTTAGCCTTTTTACTTTATTAGTTTTATTCCATTATCGGCCAATTCAATAAGCTTTTGCTTATATAAATTCCCAATGGCCCTTTTGAAAGCCTTTTTACTCATTTGCAATTGTTCCTGGACCTCCATGGCATCACTTTTATCGTGAAAAGCCAAAAATCCACCGTTCTTTCTTAAGATATTTAAAATCTTGGCAGCATGTTTCTCCATGCTGGCTAATCCCGGCTTTTCCAAAATCAAATCCAACTTACCATCTTTTCGAATTTGCTTGATATAAGCTTTGGTTCTCAAGCCTGTTCCTATATCCATGAAATTTTCATTCTTATAGGCTAAGCCCACAAATCTATCATTCACGATACAATTATACCCAAGGGGCGATTCGCCAAGCACTAAAATATTGACCTCATCCAGGTCTTTAAGTCCACTAGTATCTTTATCGATAAAGCGCTCCCATTTCGAACTACCAACCAGTCTATTCGTTTGTTCATCGAGAAACATATGCACTAGGTGGTATTCACCTTCTCGCATAGGGTTCTTTTGTTCTTGGAATGGAATGAAAAGCTGCTTGTCAATATTCCAATACATAAAAGCGCCTATATCACTAACTACTGCCACCTCCAAAAAGGCAAATGAATCGCGAACTATCTCTGGAATTTGTGTGGTGGCCGTTAAGCGCTCATCACTGTCGAGGTATAGAAAAACTTCGAGCTCATCATCGATTTTAGCCTCTTGTGGCACAAACTTTTTTGGCAGCAACACATCATTGCCCTTTTCATCTCCTAAAAAAAGTCCCACACTGGTTTCTCGTAAAACTTTTAAGGTATTCAATCTACCTAATTCCATATCTACACTAGTTTTCTTCCTACAGCTTGCGCTACTGATTTTAGGCTCGCCAATAACTCGGCATATTCATCAAAATTTAACTGCTGAGCAGCATCACTCCATGCTTCTTTCGGCGTTGGGTGAGATTCAATCAATAAGCCTTCTATTCCCATAGCCACACAAGCTCTCGCTAAATCCGGCACTCCGTATGCATAGCCCATAGCATGACTTGGATCGAGGATAACTGGCAAATTGGTTTTCTCCTTTAGAAAAGCTACACCACATAAATCGAGCGTAAAGCGCGTATTCGTTTCAAAGGTTCGTATACCTCTTTCACATAAAATCACCTCATCATTTCCGCCCGAAAGAATGAATTCGGCTGCCTGCACAAATTCTTGCAGGGTAGAACCAAATCCTCTTTTGAGCAGTACCGGTTTTCTTGCCTCCCCACATCGCCTCAGAATACCATGGTCATACATGGCTTTGGCGCCGATTTGAATGATGTCAGTATATTCAATAACATCATCAACATGGCTGGCATCTCTCACCTCGGTGATAATTTTCAGACCATACTTGTCACGCATTTTAGCAAGTAACTTCAAGCCTTGCAATCCCAATCCTTGAAAACTATAGGGCGAAGTTCGTGGCTTATAGCAACCGGCACGTAAAACTTTTACCCCCTGCTCAACACAAAACTTCGCTGCCTTTTCAATTTGTTCTTCATTTTCTACGCTACAAGGACCTGTAATCATAAGCGTGTTATTCGAACTACCCCCTATCGTAGTATCACCAATAGTTATGGAGCGGGTTTCATTCATGTATAGCTTGCTGGCTAGTTGAATATCATTGGGAACAGCCACCGCTTTGCTTACTTTACTTGTCAAATGAGCAGGCAATTCCTGCAACTTCGACGGAGTAACCAACACAATCTCCTCTTTAGCAATCAAAATAGCTTGTAACTCTTCAGCAATGCGCTGAGCTTCTTCCTCAGCAACTGTATTTTTTAAATGAATGATCATAATTTAACCTTCTCCTTTTATTAATTCATTGAATAAAACCGCCCCTTTCAACACGCCATCTTGCCCAACAACTGGCAAGAAAAGTATAGGGAAATCATAGCGCTTTACTAAAGATAGCATTTCATCTGTTGTAGATTCATCTTGAATGACAATAGGATGATAATTGATCATATCTCGGACCTTCATATCATTTGGACTATCCAAATATTTCAAGATCCCTTTTCGCAAATCCGCATTACTGCATATACCGACGAAGCTACCTCCCTCTTCAAAAAGAACAAAACCTAATTTGCATTCATCCATAGTTAGAATCACATCCTTTACCGCGCAAGTAGAGGGATTCAACACAGGTAAATGCCTTGCCTCGAGCAGAAAGTCTTTAATCTGATAGGCAGACCCTTGCTGATGAAAGCGTAAATCGGCCAAAGCTTTGGCTATATTTTGATGATTCACCAAAAATGAACCTGAAACGGCTTGACGCACACCAAGCAAACGCAAGATAAAAGAAACTTCAGCATTGATTCCGCCATCAACATAGATTGGCAAATTGGGATACATTTGTTTACACTTGCGGATACGATCAAAACTTGTTTTTTCAAATTTACCCCCTGATTTACCGGGCGTAGTAGTCATCAATAAAACGTAATCGATAGAATCTTTGACTTTGTCCAGCACTTCAAGCGATGTATCATTCACAATCGCCAACCCTAAGTTATACAAGCGGTCGGCAGTAAGCGAAATGTGCTCAGGTAAATTTTCATATTGCAGGGTCAACTGTGAGACACCCAGATCTTGTGCCATGTCAAAAAAAGAGCTGTAGTTTGCACCAATCACATGTAAATCTATCGGGGTATTTGAGATTTGCTGAATGGCTCGTATATCTCTACTCACTTTTTGCTCTTGACCTTCAAAACAATCCAAGTGAAAAAAGTCCAATTGCAAGGCATCAAGTTCATGAACTAAAGAGGGTAAATCTTGTAAATTGCTGGAATAAAGTGATGCCGAAATTTTCACTGCGTAAAATTACAATAAGTTTTAGAATGGGCCGTCATAAAGCTATCTAAATCAGTTTCATTCCTTTTGGGTTTGAAGGAGGAACATTCAACATTCTGCATTCCAAATTCAAGCATTCAATACTAAGCAATGGACTCCTGATAAATATTCCAAATCTCAAGCACCTGTTTAGCTTCTTTCACATCGTGCACCCGCAAAAGTCTTGCACCATTTTGAATAGCGATGAGATGCGCTGCGCTAGTTGCTGGTAAACTTTCTTCCGGGGTGATTCCAAGAGGCTTGCACAACATCGACTTTCTCGATAAACCAGCTAATACGGGTTGATCAAAAACTTCGGCCATTAGTTTAATCCCCTCAAGTAACTCATAATTGTGTGTAACCGTTTTACCAAAACCAAATCCCGGATCAAGAATAATATCTTTCACCCCCATTGCAGTCAAAGTCTCAACTTGCTCGGAGAAATATTTCGTTATTTCTAAAACCACATCTTCATATTGCGGTTTTACTTGCATAGTTTGCGGCGTACCTTGAATGTGAGACAAAATATACGGGCATCCTAATTCAGCTACTGTTTCAAAGAGTTTATCATCCAACGTGCCCCCACTGATATCATTCACGATATGCGCACCCGCCTGAAAACCAGCTCGAGCAACTTCCGAACGAAAAGTGTCCACTGAAATTAAGATCTGATCAAAACTTTGCACTAACTTTTCAACCACGGGAATAACTCTATCCAACTCTTCTTGCACACTGATCATTTGCGCATTGGGGCGTGTAGACATTCCACCTACATCGATTATTTGAGCACCTTCGGCTAGCATATTGGCGGCATGTTCCACCGCGTAATCCAAGGTATTAAACCTTCCGCCATCGTAGAAAGAATCAGGCGTAACATTCAATATACCCATAAGCACAACATCCTTAAACTCGTGAAGTTGCCCTTTACAGTTCAGAGAAAAAATTGGATTCTTCAAATTTCTCAAGTTAAAGTTTATTTTTGCGTAAAGTTAAACATTTTGGGTAGCAATAAGACATCTGCACAATACGATCAGGCAATCGCCAAATGCCGCGAGATCTTTAAGTTGAAGGTAAAAGACTATGGAACTTCATGGCGGATTATGCGTCTGCCCAGTTTAACCGATCAAATTTTTATCAAAGCGAACAGAATTCGCACCATCGAAGATGGTGTCGTTCAGCAAGTAGATGAAGGTATTGAACCTGAATTTATAGGCTTAGTTAATTACTGTATTATTGCCTTAATTCAACTTGAACTGAAAGAAGATGAAAACCTTGAGTTGGATTTAGATTATGCACTGTCTTTGTATGATAAGCATATTCAGCAGACAAAGCACTTAATGATGGCTAAGAATAATGATTATGGTGAAGCCTGGCGAGATATGCGAATTAGCTCGTACACTGATTTAATCCTGATGAAAATCAATCGCATCAAGCAAATTGAAAGCAACGATGGGAGCACCTTGATTTCGGAAGGTAATGACTCACATTATACGGATATAATCAATTACGCCGTTTTCGGTTTAATCAAATTGGAGGAAGCTGCTACTACCTCGCGCTAGAGGCAGACATTTGAAGTTCTTTTTCCAGTGCTTTACGAACTCTTTTATAGAACATGTCGATGGACGCGTTATTTCTAAACCGGTGCGTAGCCAATCGAACACAAGCCGCAATATTCTGCATATGTGGTTCATCATTACTCATTTCGCGTTGTTCTTCCGCCATAAAAGTATTGAAATCCACCCTGTCCGTGGCCGACTTTCTTTCCTGAACACGCTCGTAACGCAAGTTTGGATCAGCGTCAACAGCAAACAAGTAAAAATCACTGTGCTCTTTTAAAAAATCTACCTCACCTGGGGTTCTTATACTTTCGATTACCGCATTCCCACCTTCTTTTTTAGCCTTTAAGAATAACTGTTCAATGATGTAGGCTGGATGATTTTCTTCCCGTAAGGCGTTTGCCAGATTGGTCATGGCTGTCCGATTAATCTCAATTCCCTCCTCTTCCAACCTCTCGGTTAAGTATGCACGAACCGAATAATGCTTAAATCCGTATTCGTTCTTAAGCAATTCCATTAAAGTGTCCTTTCCTGAACCTATTGTACCTGTAATCCCAATAATCATGCGGTTTGCTTTAATTAGTTGGCAAAGTTAATGATATTTAGAATTATTTAATCAAGTAAATTTTACTTTCCACTCCTAAGATGCTCTCTTCCACAAATCCTTTTATGTTTCCGTCTATCTATTTGTTGGAATAGTTTAAGTAAAGCCTTTGAACTTCAACCATATACAAACTGTAAAGCCATCTTTAAAACCGCTTCATTCACCCAGTTATTGAATTAGGCTATCTAAAGTTTCGCAAATATTTATATCATTTGGGTTCATCTTTTCGTTTTGAATAAAAGGAATTGATTCACAGGTATTAGTCTCCTAATTTCAAAGATTTATTCGGGCGATTTAAGCAGAATGAAGTTGTTGATAACTACACCTTGAAGCTCAAGTTTTTCATTTATTATTGTATAGAAATCTTTAACAATTGACGATGTGTAACATGGCTCAATCAAAAAAAATCATTCTCACCCTTCTTCTATTCGTTTTTTCAAACAGTATTTGGGCGCAAGAAACGCAGTTCTATATTGACAAGAATAAGCACCTTAAAGACGGCTTAAGCCTTATCGATCAAGCGCTTTATGCACCTGCACAACTCGAATTCGAACTGCTGAAACGAGAAGTAGCAGAGGCAGCAGACAACAATGAATATACCCTAAATATGTTTGCTGATTTCTATTATGCCTACTGTGCAGCGCATTTAAATCAGGCGAATACGGAGTTACTGTTTACCCGATTTGTAGAAGCTTACCATGAAACTACCCTACGAAATAAGGCATATTTTGAACTGGGCAACTTCTATTTTAGAAAAAACAAGACTACAAATGCATTAGAATGGTATGAAAAAGTGGACACTCGAGAGTTGAATAACGACGAGTTGATTGCTTTTAAATTTAACTTGGGATACAGCTATTTCAAACGAAAAAAGTTCAGCGAAGCCAAGCCTTTATTCAAAGCGATCAAGGATGTTAAACACGGCTACAGTGAATCAGCAACATACTACTATGGTTTTATTTCCTTTTATGAGAAAGATTATAAAGAAGCAGAAAAGAGTTTTATCAAACTTCAAGACTCCCAACTTTACGGTGAAACCGTTCCGCACTATTTGACCCAAATTTATTTTTTACGCGGCGATTATGCATTGGTCGTATCCTATGCCGATCCGCTGCTACGAAACCCTAAAACCGAAAATCTAACAGCCATTGCGCATATTGTTGGTCAAGCCTATTTTGAATTGGGTGATTATGAAAGTGCTGCGCCTTTGATAGAAGCCTACATCAGCGAAGTTAAAAAAGTCAGTAAAGAGGAACTCTACCAATTGGCCTATGCCCAATACAAAACAGGTAATTATCCAGATGCGGTAAATAATTTTAAACAACTCAACATCCTTGAAGATTCTCTCGGTCAAAATGCCACTTACTGTCTAGCTGATTGCTACTTAAAAACCGATGATAAAGCCTTGGCAAGAGATGCCTTTGCTCAAGCAAGCTCCATGGATTTTGACCCCTACATTACTGAGGTTTCCAAGTTCAAGTATGGTAAGTTATCCTACGAGCTATCTTTTACAAACCAAGCCATAAGCAGCTTAAGCAAATTTCTGGAAGACTATCCCCAAAGCCCTTACACCAATGAAGCCGCGAACTTGTTAAGCCAAGTATTACTCGAAACGAAAAACTACGCCAAAGCCATCGAAGTACTCGAAACATTCGATATGGATGGTCCTACCGTTAAGAAGGTTTATCAAACCGTATGTTACTACAGAGCGGTTGAGCTGTACAACGATAAAAAATATAGTGAAGCACTTAGTTTAGTGGGTAAGTCTTTACAAAATCCCATCGATAATGATATTTTAGGCTTAAGCATCTTCTTGAAAGGAAATATTCACTATGCTTTGGCGGATTACAACGAGGCTGCAAACAACTTTACCAAGTTTAAGCAGTTTAATATCAAGGAAACTTCGAGTGAAATTTATGCCTCTAAAAGCTTGGCTAATTACAACCTGGCCTATTGCTATTTCAAGTTGAAAAAATACCTAAATGCCGCAAGCTACTTTGAGCAAACCATCAAGAATCCTGGCTCGGTAAACAGCACCAATCAGCAAATTATTCCGGATGCCTTTTTGCGAAACGCAGACTGTTTGTTTATGACAAAGAGTTACACTAAAGCCATAACGAATTACGATGAGGTAATCAATCAAGATTGGACGGGTGCTGAATATGCATTGGTACAGAAAAGTGTAGTAAACGGCTTGCAGGGAAATTATGGCGAAAAAGTAAACACCCTGAGCTATTTAAATAGCAAGTACCCCAAGAACATTTATAAAGACTATGCACTGTATGAAATGGGTAATGCTTATTTGAACATGGAAGAGTATAACAGCTCTTTGGTTCAGTTGAAAATACTTACATCGAGTTATCCCAATAGTAACTATGCGGCCAAAGCCTACTTAAAAATGGGGTTTGCCTACTTTAATACGCAACAAGAGGAACTGGCTTTAAATGCCTATAAAAAAGTTGTTATCGATTACAAGAATAGTGAGGAAGCCAAAGAAGCCTTAAGAGCTTTAAAAGAATTGTATGTATACTTGGGTAGACCCAATGAGTACTTGTTGTTCGTACAAAATCAAGCGGGAATAAATATCTCGACGAATGAGCAAGACAGCTTGCTTTTTGAAGTTGCCGAAAATCAGTACAAGAATGGAAACTGTGCCCAAGCCATACCTAGCTTATCCGAATATATTCAATTGTTTCCGGCAGGCAACTTTATCGTTTCAGCCCATTATTACCGGGCCGATTGTTTCTTCAAAGCAAGCAATTACAGTGAGGCCTACCCGGATTATAAAAAGATTATCGGTCTTGGTATGAATAAGTATCAAGAAACTGCCTTAGTAAAGGCCACCTATATTGCTTACGAGATTAACGAAGACTATACCGAAGCTCTTTATCTCTACAATGAGTTAAACCAAAAAGCAAGCGTTCAAGGGAACAAAGACCTTGCACTCATTGGTATGATGCGGTGCAATTTCAAATTGAACAACTATGCCGAACTAATCAATCAAGCCAGCAGTGTTTTGGCCAACTCGGCAATGACTGCGGAAGTTCGAACGGAAGCCACGTTTTATAAAGCAAAAGCATTACTAGAACAGGAACGATATGCTGAATCCGAGCCATACTTCCAAGAAATCATCAATACAATTCCTATTAGTTCCATAAAGGCTGAAGCCGCGTATAGTCTTGCATTAATCCTAAACAAGAAATACCTTTTTGAGTCCTCCAACAATGCTTGTTTCCAAATTAAAAATGATTACGCCTCCTATGAATATTGGGTTGTGAAGACATTCATTCTTATCGCCGACAACTATACCATGCTGGATAATATTTTTCAGGCCAAAGCAACGCTGCAAAGTATAGTCGACAATTATGCTGGTGATGCGCAACTTCTGCAAGAAGCTTCAGACAAACTAGAGGTCTTGAAAGCTGAAGAATTAAAAAACACCAAGGTAGACTTGAACACCGAACCAAGCGACACGATACAATTTGACAACCTTAAATAACACAAGTAATGACTGATATACTAAAAATATTTCTCGCTATTTGCTTATTTCAGGCAAATGTAATTTTTGCTCAGGATAATGGTTTGGAGACTGAAGACATCACTGTAGTAAAAGACTATGAAGCGCGAATTGCAGATGCACAAAAAATAAACGTAAATCCCAGCATAAATGACGTGGATCTACCCACGCCCGTTTTGAGGTATACTGTGCCTAGTCGATTAATGGAGTTAAAATACCCGCCGCACGAAATGAAGCCCTACGCTATGCCAAAAGTTAAAGCAATGGATTACAACGACTCCTATGTGAAGTTGGGATTTGGCACACAATATTCTCCATTAGCCGAATTGGTTTATATTAATCGCGAAATCGAAAACTTGGAATTCGGTGCATTTTATAAGCATTTTTCGTCCTACGGTCAAAAAGTAGAAAACCAAAAATTTCGTGATAACGACTTAGGCGTTTTTGCTAAATATTACGTAAACAAGGTCATTCTTGAAGCAAGTTTTCACTTCGAACAAGATGTTGATTATTTCTTTGGTTACAATCAAGAGGATACAAGTTTCGCGGCTGCAGATATCGATCATCGTGTTCGTGAATTGGGGGGCAATATCAGCATTCAAAACGCTACAATTGGGAAAAAGAATTTGGACCATAAGCAAGTCATTACGACTTCCTTTGCGAATGACAATTTTAAAGTCAATGAATGGTTCCTAAACTATCGTGCAGATTTCACGAAAGTCAACAAGAACAAACACTTCTTTCATATTTTGGCAGATGTTGATATCAGTAATTTTACGCCATCTGCTCCTGATCGAGGTGATTTGGAAAGAGAAATCTTCCAATTTGGTGGGGATTATACCTTCAACAATGATGATTGGAAACTTACTGCTGGATTGACCGCAGCAATAGGTGATATTAATGATAATCAACAATTCAACATTTATCCTTTGCTCTACACGGAAAAGCGATTATATGAAAACTACCTCATTTTTTACTCAGGCTGGAGCCGAAAACTTCAAAAGAATAGCTACTTAAACTTTGCACAGGAAAATCCTTTTATCCATTATGATATCTTTATTGAAAATAGCAGAATTGAAGACAGAATGGCAGGGTTTAAAGGGGCTGCGGGACAATTTACCTATAATGCACGTTTTTCGAATAAAGTGGTGAAACAAATGCCGCTATTTGTCAATGACAGTCTCGACATGAAGCGTTTTGATGTGGTTTACGATAAGAATACAACGATTATTAACTTGAATCTTGAAGCTGGCTACGACTGGAATAAGCAGTTTCGCAGTTTACTGACTTTCGATTTAATGCTATATGAACCGGATGGTCAGGAAAAAGCGTGGCACTTACCGTTAATTAGAACCAACTTCTCCACGAGTTATTTGCTAAAAGAAAAACTATTGATGCAAGCCGAGGTGTTTGGTGTTGCCGGAGCCTATGCGAAGGATGCTAATGGGAATGCGCAACTGATTAAAGGAACCGCTGACATCAACTTAGGTGCAAGTTATCAGTTTACCCCCTACCTATCTTTCTTTAGCCAACTAAATAATTTGGCAAATTTTAAATACCAAAAATGGTATAATTATCCTACCTTTGGATTTAACGCCATGATTGGCGTACAATTCCGATACTAAAGGATGGATTACAATTTTGAAGAACATATTCTAGATTTGCTGAAGCACAATGACTGTGTTACGCTGCCAGGCTTTGGTGGTTTTATACTAAAGTCTGTTCCCAGTGCTATTCATGGCAACACCATCTATCCCCCTTCTAAAAAAATTGCCTTTAATACGAGCTTAACTCAAAACGATGAGTTGCTTACGGGGTCTTTAATGGGGAAGTATGGCTTAAGTTATGATCAAGCCAAAAACAAAGTGCTCGCATTTTCGCAGCACATATCATACAGTCTCAAAAAAGAGAAATACTTCCGCTTCCAAAAGATTGGTGCATTCTCTGTAAGTGAAGACAACCGAATAGTATTCAAACCATTTATCGTTGATTTTCCCAATAAAAATTCATTTGGATTAAAGCGTTTCCATATCGAAAAGCTACCAAAAGAAGTCATTAAAAAGACAACGAAAAGCGTCAAAAAAACCATCGCCAGAGAAAAAGAGGCAAGAAAAGAAAAAACGCGAAAGCCATCGAGGCTACCTTTGATGGGTTTGGTAAGTTCAGTTCTACTAGCTATTGGTATGATTGGTTTAATGGCTAGTCCTCATACAACAGCTCCTAAAGCGACACAAGAAGCTGGTTTTGTGAATTTACTTTTTCCAGAAGACTCTTTTATCGAAAGTTTCGATAACCAAGCCGATTGGAGCAAAGAATTAGACACCAATCCACTTAGTCCGAAAGAAAATCAGGAGAATGGACGTATGCTTGAACTTAATCGAAATGATTTAGCCAAAGGGTATTACCTAGTAGTGGGATCTTATGCATCAAAAACTAATGCAGAACGAAAAGAAACAGCCCTTTTTAATCAAGGGCAAGACTCTTATATTTTCCCTGCTGAAAACGGCTTTTATCGCGTAGGATTATTTGCTTCCCCGCAATACTTAGAAGCAAAAGAAATGTTGTCTGCGCATGTCGCGAATGAAAAAGACGCTTGGTTGATTAAGAACTAGAATCCTGCTGGGCAATAACGATCGTTATTCTTTCTGTTAAAACATCCCGTGTAAATTAAGGCAGCTTCCGGTCCCCCGTTTGCCCTCGAGGCACCAGTCAGTTTAGACAAATTCAAATCATAACTAAAATGAATTTGTATACCCTTGATGTCAGCACGAGCGCCTAATATGACTGCATCTTCAATTCGATACATTGCCCCGAAATATAAAGCCGTTTTATCGCTAGGAACAGCATTGAGCTTATATCTGAAATATGCATTAATATTCGCCTCATAGGTAGGTCCCTGTTTTAATAGCATAAAACCAGGCATAATACCTAACTGCTCAGTAAAAGGTATAAGCGCACCTCCGTGCAATGTAAGCTTCATATACATTCGCTCGCTGGCATCTCGGTTAATATTGAAACTCGATATATTCGGCTGATTGATATGTTGAAAACCAAGGCCAAAGTAGTAGTTTGAATTTCTCTTTGGAGAAGTTGAATATAGCAAACCCGCTCCCGCATCACCATAAAATCGTGTATCCGCATCGAAACTTTCTACTGCACTTAAAATAGGTTCTCCGGTAATAGGATCAAACTGAAATAAAGCTCTCGACTGATCAAGTCCGCGGTGGGCAAACCCGCCTTGTATACCAAAAGATAGTGAGGACGTAGCTCGCTTGTTCAACATGATGTGATAGGCAAAAGAAATATCTACTTTATTGGTATTATAATTCAAATCACCTGCCTGATCAGAAAACATCGATATACCCACACCTCCAAAGTTTGAGAATTTTGTCGGCTTACCCATGGCAAAATCACCAAAAACAGATGAGGTGCGGTAGGTATTCCCTTCAGAAACGCCAAGCCATTGGGCTTTAAAATTGGCTCCTACGCGAAAATCACAACCGTTCAAACCAGTTAAAGCCGGATTTAACAATAGCGGTTGAGCATTATAATTAGAAAAATGAATATCCTGCGCCGAAGCAATCGAGAACAGCACACTACAAATAACAACTATCCAAAAATTCTTTCTCATAGCTTACTTTATTAGGGTAACATTTCCACTTCCTTTAATAACATCACCATTCGCGCAAATCAATTCATAGGCATAAACATATACCCCAGAGTTACATGATTTCCCATTCTGATTAGATCCCAGCCAACCTGTGCCTGCAGGCATTCTACCATTTAGCATTTCAATATCATTCGCTTGGAACATTAACTGGCCCCAGCGATCAAAAATTCGTAAATAACTAATAACATCAATGCCATATCCGGTCATTCCAAATTCATCATTTCTCCCATCATCGTTAGGAGTGAAAATATTCGGTACGTAAATTAAACTACCATCACAACTCGTAATAACGGAAATAGTTACTGAAGTATCTTCTACACAGCGAATACCATCGTAATAATAAATCAACTGAAATGGATAAGTAAGGTCTTGAGTCGGACTGGCTTCTACGAGGAAACCAAAATCCCTATTTAGCGTAGCACTCGAGTTGTCCCATACCAAACTATCGGTACTTACATTAAAAGGAACCACTCCAACTTCTATGTTCGATACAGCACCCACTAAAACAGGATTTGGCGTTGCCTCCACAGTAATTAACGGATCTGTTGCCAACTCAACATTAATTATATTGCCTACATCAGGCGGACATTGATTTAAGGTACTCAGCGCCGTAACCGTATAAGTAATCGAATTATCCGGACTGAGCACAATCGAATCGCCATCAATACTTACAACCCCCACAGTAGGCGTCCAAATCGTGCTACCAACCCCATTGGCAATAAACTGCGTCGTATCTGCAAGGTTTATCAATAGCGAATCACTCGGACACAAAATGTAATCTGGTGTTAAAGCCGTGAGCTCAACAGTTTGATCAACCACTACAGTTTGTCTTAAACTATCTATACAACCATTCGCATCATCTACAATTAAAGTGACTAAAAGTGTATCCAATGTTGGTGAAGTATAGTTAACATTTATTGAATTAAACGAACTTGTTCCTGTTATTGGGCTAGTAATATTCCAAGTATAATTCGTGATGAGGCCATCACCCGCTTGTGCAAGTGAGTTGAATGTAAACTGAATATCTTCACACGCATCAGTCCAATCAAAATCAGCCTCAGGATTTTCCAAAACTTCAATAAAAATTGAAGTAGTATCTGAACAGCCATTGGCGTCTGTAAGCGTCAAGAAAACTCTTGTATCCGCATTCGGATTATAAGTGATGGTGGATGTCTGACTCGAGGTAACACTCCAATCAAAAATTGCAGGGACCGCACTTATCGAGGATGAAGCTGCAGTCAACTGCGTGCTTGTTCCCCGGCAAACTGTATTATCGCCAGTAATTATAGCAATAGGGGCATCCAATACATTAACTGTTTGAGTAAGTGTATCCGAACATCCAAAAGCATCTACAATAACATGTGAAATTGCATGAATACCTGTTTGGACAAAACTGTAGGTTTCTATGCTGTCTCCCAATTGAAAACCAAGCCCTTCATCAAAATCCCAATAATAACTTAAGTTTGAATTATTCCCTGATGTTGGCAAACTAACGAAGTCGTTATCCTCATTTTGACAAGTTGTGGTAAAACTGAAATCACTCACGGGATTAGCAAAAACATAAGCCGTTTGCGTGAACGAATCTTCACAACTATTGGAATCAACCACTACCAAATTGACCAAATATTGTCCAGCAGTATCGTAAAGAAACTGAGTAGAACCTGGCGCAGTTAGGAGCGTATCCACCGGGTTTTGACCAAAATCCCATAGGAAGGTCTCGATATTTGCATCAGCACCCGCTTGTGACAAATCCAAGAAGCTATTAACATTGCCCACACAAGCTGAATCAACAGTAAATTCTGCAGTTGGTAAATCATATACTTGAACAACAAAACACGTATCATCAGAATTTCCCGGGCAGTTCTGATCCGTTACGATAGTTAAACAAACCGTATAAACCCCCGGATTAAGGTAAGTATAAGAAGGATTTGCTTGATTTGAAGTATCACTCACCAATCCACTAACACCGAAATCCCATTGATATTCAACAATGTTTCCTGTTCCAGAAGAACTTGCATTGGAATTGAACACCGTTGTTTGTCCCAGGCAAACCGAATCGGTCGTAAAACTGGCAATTGGAGCCTCCTGAACGAGCACCGATATGGTGGTATCTGACGCACAAGTATTATCATCCAAGATAGTCAAACTTACGTCGTAGCTACCTGCACTTAAATAATCATGGACAGGATTTTGCAAGACAGAAGTATCCAACGGTCCGCTGATGGGTTCCCCAAAAGTCCATAACCAATCGGTAATCAGACCATCGCTTGTTGAAAGATCTGTAAAAGCTACACTTTCATTTGAACAAATGGGTGGTGTACTGAACGATGCCGAAATATCATTAACATCAATAAACACAGTATCTCGTGTCAAACATCCTTCAGCACTTAAGGCATCGACAACATAGGCAGTATCTAATGTTGGAAATACAACAGGATTTGCTGCATTTATATCGGTAATATTATAATTCGGAAACCAAGTATAGGTAAAGCCTCCGCTCACCGATAACTGAGCGCTATCACCGCTGCATAAGCTTGTATCATTGCTTATCGAAAGTACAGGGCTAGCAGGTATAAATACTTGCTGAATAATTGTGTCCCTACAGTTGTAATTACTCATAACAATTAGCTGCACATCATATACGCCTGATGAACTGTAAAAGTGACAAGGACTTGCTACTGTATCTGTGCTACCATCGCCAAAATCCCAGTCGTATTCAACCAA
>JAFMKE010000151.1 GCA_017853115.1 Verrucomicrobiota bacterium | reverse complement strand
ATGAACTGGCAGAAAAGTATTGAAGAAGCTTGGGATAATCGAGATTTGTTAAACCATCAGGAATACCAGCAAGTTATCCATGCCGTTATTCAATCCTTAGACAAAGGAGAAATCCGGGTCAGTGAGAAAATAAATGGTAATTGGATTGTCAATGATTGGATTAAGAAAGCGGTTATTCTATACTTCCCAATCTGTAAGATGGAAACTATTGAAGTCGGACCTTTTGAATTCCATGATAAAATCCCATTAAAAACGGGATACAAGGAAAAAGGAGTACGTGTAGTTCCGCATGCTATTGCTCGGTACGGGTCATTTGTTCAGAAAGGGGTTATTATGATGCCTAGCTACGTAAACATAGGCGCCTATGTTGATGAAGGGACTATGGTCGACACCTGGGCAACAGTTGGTTCTTGCGCACAAATTGGTAAAAATGTGCATTTAAGTGGTGGTGTTGGTATCGGTGGCGTATTAGAGCCTGTTCAGGCTAGTCCTGTAATCATAGAAGATAATTGCTTTATTGGCTCGCGTTGCATTGTTGTAGAAGGTGTTCATGTTGAAGAGGAAGCCGTTTTAGGAGCAAATGTTGTGCTTACGGCTTCAACAAAAATTATTGATGTAACACAAGAAGAAGAGATAGTTTACAATGGCAGAATTCCTGCAAGATCAGTTGTAATTCCGGGTTCTTATACCAAAAAGTTTCCAGCTGGAGATTTTCAGGTGCCATGTGCTTTAATTATCGGTAAACGCAAAGAATCTACGAACAAAAAAACATCCTTAAATGAGGCATTGAGAGAACATCAAGTTGCCGTCTAAGAAATAGTTTATGAAAAATATATTCATCATATTATTCATGCTGTGTACAGTATTTACTAACGCACAAGACAATGGAGCCAAAAATCAAATTGGGACAGTTCTCGATTACATTAGTCAATTTTACGTAGAGGATGTAAATACGAATGAGTTAGCGGAGACTGCGATTAAAAGTATGCTTAAAGAACTCGACCCTCACTCTGTTTACATTTCAAAGGAAGAAGTAGAAGAGATGAATGAACCCTTGGTTGGAAATTTTGAAGGTGTTGGGATTCAGTTTAATATATTAGAAGATTCTATTTTGGTTGTAGCAACCATTTCAGGTGGACCAAGCGAGAAAGTGGGTGTACAGGCTGGCGATAAAATTGTCAAAATTAATGGAGAAAGTGTGGCGGGAATTGGCATAACCAATAAAGGGGTTGTCGATCGTTTGAGAGGTGCGAAAGGGACTGAAGTTGAGGTTGAAGTAAAGCGAAGTGGCTATAAAAAGTTGCTCGACTTTAAAATTATTCGCGACAAGATTCCATTGTTTTCCATAGATGCTTCCTACATGGTAAATGATCACATCGGCTATGTTAAAATAAATCGTTTTGCCTCTAAAACACCTGAAGAGTTTGTCGAGGCGATAGAGGAACTAACAGCCAAAGGTATGACGGATTTAATCATTGACCTTCAAGGAAATTCTGGGGGTTATTTGAATGCTGCGTTTCGAATGACGGATGAGTTGCTAGGGAACAACAAACTGATTGTTTATACAGAAGGGAAAAATAGTCCTAGAAATGAAATGAAGGCAACAGGCTATGGTCATTACGAAGATGGCAATGTGGTCGTACTGATTGACCAATATTCCGCCTCAGCCAGTGAAATTATGAGTGGTGCCATTCAAGACTGGGATCGCGGACTAGTTATTGGTAGAAGAAGTTTTGGCAAAGGCCTAGTTCAACGGCCACTACCCTTGCCCGATGGCGGTCAAATTCGCCTTACCATTGCCAACTACTATACACCGAGCGGTCGTTTCATTCAAAAGCCTTATGAAGATGGCGTAGATGATTACCGGCAAGAATTATCTGAGCGATTTGATTCGGGAGAACTAACAGATAGCTTGTTAAAAGAGTACCCAGATTCATTGAAATTTACTACTCATGCTGGCAGAACAGTATATGGTGGAGGAGGTATAACTCCGGATGTTTATGTGCCCATTGACACCTCTTTTAATTCTGAGTTTTATGCGCAAACCATTCGGAAAGGTCTGTTAAATAAATTTAGCTTGAGTTATTCAGATAAACACCGGAAAGAGTTATTGGCGTATTTCCCAACAATCGAAGATTTTGATAAAAATTTCATTGTTGACAAAGAGTTTATTGCTGAATTTACTGCGTTCTGCTCGACTGAGGATATAGAAAGCTCAGAGGAAGAATTAGACAAATCCTCACCTATGTTGGGTATACAATTGAAAGCCTTAATTGCTCGAAATATTTTTGAAGGAGAAGCATACTATTTTGTGTTTAACAAAGAAATGAACCATTCATTCATAAAAGCAGTTGAAGCAATTGAAAAAGATTGGTTTAAAAAATATAATGTAGCATGGTCAGAAAGATAGGACTGTTTTACGGTACAGACACCGGCAATACAGAGATGGTCGCCAAAATGTTGGTTGAAAAAATAGAAGAGCAACTGGGTAGTGACTCCATTGAAATACATGAAATCTATCAGAAAAAAGCGGATGATATGCGTGCATTTGATTTAATTATTATGGGGCAACCGACTTGGTATGATGGAGAACTTCAGGGCGATTGGGAAGAGTTCATACCCGAAATGAAAGAAATAGACTTCACAGGTAAAAAAGTTGCTTTTTTAGGTTTGGGTGATCAATACGGCTATGCATCCTATTTTTGTGATTCATTAGGTGTTTTCGCTGATATGGTGGAACAACTTGGTGGAGAAGTTGTCGGGCATACTTCTACAGAAGGATACGAACACGATTATTCCAAAGCAGAGAAAGATGGTCAGTTTTGTGGTCTTTGCATAGATGTGGACAACCAAGATGAACTCACCGAAGAACGCCTAGATAATTGGGTGCCTCAAATCCTTGCAGCATTTGGACTTCAATAAACACTCGAAAGCTTTAAATTAAGAAGAAAATCTGCTATATTCACAGGCTTGAACAACCCATTCACAACATGCCTATGAAAACATTATTGCGACTTACCGTTGTATTACTTTTAGGTTTATTTTCTTTTAAAGATGCTCACGCTACGCACCTATTGGGTGCGGACCTTCAATACGAGTGTTTAGGACCTGGGCAGTACTTGGTGACTTTGACGCTATACCGGGATTGTAATGGTGTTACTCCAGCGAGTGCACAAATCTTAAGCTACAGTTCTGCCACTTGCGGTGTAAGCGGATCCATTCAATTAAGTAGCCTAGGAAGTCCACAAGATATTACACCTGTTTGCCCATCGGTTCCTTCGGCATGTGGAGGAAGTGGCAATTACGGTATTCAAGAATGGCTTTACACAGGAATTCTTAATTTGCCTCCGGGCTGTGGTGCTGACTGGGTTTTAGGTTGGAGTCAATGTTGTAGAAATAATGCCATAAATACTTTGAATGGACCGGGCTCACAAAATATGTATGTAGGTGCGCAATTAGATAATACCGTGGTACCTTGTAACACCTCTCCAAGCTTCAATAATGCTCCAGGTTCTATTGTTTGTGTCAATCAACCCGTAGTATACAACCACGGCGTAAGTGATGTTGACGGAGACTCTCTATACTTTAGCTTAGGTAATTGTTTTCAAGCTAATGGAAGTTCAGTTACTTATAACGGAGGATTTAATGGGACCACTCCTTTAACCACCAGTAGTGGTGTTAGTATAAACCCAAATACGGGTGCGTTAAGCTTCACTCCTACAGCACTGCAAGTAGGCGTTCTATGCGTAAATGTAAAGGAATATAGAAATGGTGTTTTAATCGGCGAGATTAATCGCGATATGCAATTCACGGTTATCGGTTGTTCAAATACACCACCTGAAGCTTCTGGCGTGAATGGCACACCCAATACCACTCCAGTTAATTTTCAAACGTCCATTTGTGCAAACGGTGCCCTATGTTTAACTATTGATGGAAGTGACCCGAATGGGAATAATGTAACCATGAGTTGGAATAATGAAATTTTCGGTGCTTCTTTCGTGGTGAGTAACAATGGAACAACAAGCCCTTCTGCGGAGTTTTGTTGGACGCCAACAGTCAATGATATCGGACAAAATGTTTTTACAGTTAATGTGGAGGATGATGCATGTCCTATAATAGGCCAAGGAACTTACACCTACATTATTGATGTACTCCCAAGCCCCAATGTGTTGGATGCAGGAGGACC
>JAFMKE010000028.1 GCA_017853115.1 Verrucomicrobiota bacterium | reverse complement strand
CTTTTTTTTCGAGCAAATCAAGAAAACAACAAACTTTATAAGCATATTTGTACAATATACTTCATGTATGATGAAAATTAAACCCATGAATATTTTCTGGCTACTTTTTACACCAGCCTTAGTTTATGGTTTGTACGTGGTTGCAGTTCTTGCCTACGGAACATTAAACGATTACCAGCCAGACGAAGCCATTGAATTAGAATCTTTAAATAGCAGTAGAGAAACACCTCCTGATAGTTCAAGTTTAAGCTTTGTAATATGGAATATTGGCTACGGTGGTTTAGGAGCGAAAAGTGATTTCTTCTTGGATGGTGGAATACAAGTTCGTCCGGATAAAGAAACTAGCGAAGCCTATTTAAACGGTATACTCAGAACGGTGGAAAGTTTGAGTTCAGCGGATTTTCTTTTATTGCAGGAGGTAGATGTTAAAGCGAAACGCAGTTATGGTGTCAATCAGTTCGAAGCAATAGGCGAAGTCTTGAACAGTCACACACGCGCTCATGCGATGAACTTTAATGTCAAATTTGTTCCCAAGCCGATGGTAAGCTTGTCACCAATAGGGAATGTACAAAGCGGTTTGGCTACCTACAGTAGATATATGGTAAGTGACCAGACAAGATTTCAATTTCCGGGTAGTTATGGTTGGCCAACCAGTGCTTTTCATCTCGATCGGTGTTTATTAGAATCAAGGGTTCCTCTCTCGAATGGCAAAGAACTTATTGTAGTTAATTCGCACAATTCAGCTTATGATGGAGGAAAATTAAAGCCATTGGAAATGGCTTACTTGAGGAATCATTTGTTGATGGAATACGAGAAGGGCAATTATATAGTTGTCGGGGCGGATTGGAACCAATGCCCACCAAACTTTGCCTATGATAGCTTTAGCCCAGGCAATGCAGATGATTATTATCAAGACAATATCGATCCCGCTTTTATGCCAGAGGGTTGGACCTGGGCTTTTGATCCCAGCGTGCCTACAAACCGAAAATTAGCCTCTTCTTTTGAGGCGGATAAAACTTTCACAACTTTAATCGATTTTTATCTCGTGTCGCCTAATGTTCAAGTAGAAAGTGTTGAAGGTGTCGATTTGGCATTTGAAAATTCCGACCACCAACCTGTAAAATTAAGTATCCAATTAAAATAAGATGAATCAGTGTGCATCAAACATTCTGATGGTCAGACCCGCATCTTTTCAGTACAACGAGCAAACTGCGGCCAGCAACGACTATCAGAATAAACCAACGCTAAGCAAGGAAGAAACTATTCGAAAGGCTCAAGAAGAGTTCGATGGTATGGTTGAAATACTCGAACAAAATGACATTAATGTATGGGTGGTTGAGGATACGGAACTACCAGAAAAACCCGATGCAATTTTTCCGAATAATTGGATAAGCATGCATCAAAATGGTGATATCTACTTATATCCCATGAAAACCCCCAATCGAAGTGCTGAACGTCGGGAGGACATTATTGAATTTATTGAAGATAATTTCGAGGTTAACCAAGTTTTCGATTGGAGTGATTACGAAGACTCGAATATCGCACTTGAAGGGACCGGAAGTATGATATTTGATCACTTCAATCGCAAGGTTTATGCTTGTCTTTCTCCAAGAACAGATGAAAAATTGTTGCGCAAGTTCTGCAAGGAGATTGAGTATGACCCCATTGTTTTTCACGCCTACAAGCGCAATGGTGCGGAACAATACCACACCAATGTGGTGATGAATATCGGGGAAGACTTTGCGGTTATATGCCTAGACTCCATAACCAATAAGGCTGAAAAAAATGAAGTGAGACAATCACTTCAGGATGATGGATTTGAAATCATTGAAATCACCCAAGAGCAGTTAGAAGAGCATTTTGCTGGCAATATGCTACAAGTATATAATGATCAACGCTTACCATTTTTGGTGATGAGTGAAAGAGCCTATAATTCCTTAAGTACCTCGCAGATCAATCAAATTGAGGCTCATACTGAAATTATAGTGGTCCCTATTTACTTTATCGAAGAAGTTGGCGGGGGAAGTGCACGTTGTATGATGGCCGAAATTTTTATTGAAGAGAAACTCTAGTAGTTCGCTTTTAGCGCATTTTGGTTCTTTTCAGTAGGTAAGGCGTAAGTACCTGATTGAAGGGCTTGTTAATGTCGGCAGGAACGAAATCAATTTTATACTGTGCGCATTTCAACTGTAGGGCTTTTTCAAAAGCTTCCATATGACTTTTGTATTTAGCTTTGACCTCATTGGCATGTAACTTTACTTCCGCACCAGTTTCCATATCTACAAATAAATACGGTCGATTGTCAAATTCAAAATCAATTTCGTGTTTACGATCGACTACATGAAACAAGATTACCTCATGTTTATTGTGTTTGAGATGTTGTAAAGCAGCAAATAATTCATCTTGGTTTTGATGCTGCATCATGTCACTAAAAATGATAACCAATGAGCGTTTGTGCAATTGTTCGGCAATCGAATGCAGACAATTAGCCGCTTGGGTTGGTTTTTGTAAAGTATCATCGTTCAGCATGCTTTCCATTTCGTGATACAAACGGTTAATGTGCACGCTATTCGATTTAGCCTGGGTCAATACCTTAACAGAATCAGAAAAAAGCGCTAAACCAGCGGCATCACGCTGTTTACGAAACAATTCAATAAGACCTGCGGCTGCAAGCACCGAAAAGTTAAACTTGTTGATGATTTTTTCCTTCGCCGGGTAGTACATCGATGAAGAGCAGTCTAGGATGAGATGGCAACGGAGATTCGTTTCTTCATCATAACGCTTAGTGAAAAGTTTGTCCGTTCGGGCATATACCTTCCAATCAATGTTTTTGGTAGATTCTCCTGGATTGTATAGGCGATGTTCAGCAAACTCAACAGAGAATCCGTGAAAAGGACTTTTGTGCATACCCACGATGAAACCTTCAACCACTTGCTTAGCCAAAAACTCAAGGTTTTTGATTTCCTGTACTTCTTTTAGATCAAATAATGCCATCTGCTTGCTGGAATAAAAAAACCGCCACACCTATCAGAAGTGCAGCGGTTTAAAGATAACTGATTCGTGCTTAAATACGAATTCTTATAAGTGCTTATTGATAGCATCAACGAAAGCCTGTTTCGGCTGAGCGCCTACCAATCTTTCTACAATTTCTCCATCCTTTAATAAAAGAATCGTTGGGATATTGCGAATACCAAATTTTTGAGCTGTTTCAGGGTTTTGGTCAACGTTTAATTTACCCACGTTAACTTTTCCTTCATAATCGGTAGCAAGTGCTTCAATGGTTGGACCCAAAGCAATACATGGACCGCACCATTCTGCCCAAAAGTCAACCAATGTTAACCCATTACCTTCTTTTACATCACTATCAAAAGTAGCGTCTTTAAATTCTAAAGCCATTTTGTCTGTTTTTTTCTGTGTTTTGAATGTTGCAAATCTATAACATTCTTGGCACTTCAATAAGTTCCTAGGAAGGAAATTTGTTTTTTAGGTGCCTTGAGTTTGGTTGAATAGAAATAAATTATATATCTTCACTACAGGGATACAGTAAGCTGAATGAAACTCTTGATGCTAAGATGTTATGAAAGCTACTGATAAGAAAAAGACACTAGAGGCTTTGGAGCTCGCCTACCAGGAGTTCATGGCTAAAGAAGATTTCAAGCAAGCCTTTGAGGTTTTGCAGCACATCGAAGCTATTCACGATGAAATTTTTGAAGTAGAAAAGAAGCGTAAACTCGAAGAGTTGAGGCGGGAATTCCACAGGGAGCAACAAGACGAGTTGCTTGCTCAGGAGCAAGAGCATAATTTAAGCTTAAGGGCTAAAAACGCTGAACTTGAAGAGGTTTTGAATGAGCAAAAGAGTAGCAAGTTGCATTTGAAAAGTCTTCAGTTGCAGTTAAGTCCTCATTTCATTTTCAATACTTTACAGGGCATTCAGAGTTTTATATTTCAGCAAGACGAAAGTTTGATTGCTGATTATATTGCGGAGTTTGCCTCTTTAATGCGTGCTATATTACATGCATCTCAACAAGTAGAAGTATCTGTACAGGATGAGGTACAATTGTTACAAACCTATTTGAGTTTAGAAAAAAGACGCTTTGCTGATAAATTTTCTTATCAGGTATGTTATGAGAAAGTCTCTAAACCACTGCAGGTAAAGTTGCCTGCATTGTTAATACAACCTTTTGTGGAGAATGCGATTCTTCATGGCATAGCCAATCAGCAAAATGGAGAAGTTCTTGTCGCTTTCCGATCTGGAGCGAGTAGTTTGTTTATTCATATTTTGGATAATGGTATTGGCCGAAAGGCAGCTCAAAAAATCGAGAAGCGCACGCATCAAGGGACATCAACGGCCTTAAAAATATTGCGAGAAAGGGCGGATTTGAGTAAGAAAGGCAATCGCCTAGATTTCAATTTTAAAATTATAGATAGAAAAGATAATAATCGTGTCAGGGGGACGCATGTAATTATTCAAGTTAACTTTTAAAACAAAACACATGATTAAAGTATTAATGGTGGAGGACGAAAGAGGTGCTGTAGAGGTTTTCAAAAATCTTATCGGCAGGCACGAAGACAATTTTAGATTTATGGGAGCTGCTCAAAGCGTTAAAGAGGCGGTTGCTCGAATACGTGAAGATGAGCCTGATTTGCTCATTTTGGATATTTCCCTGCCCGATGGGACGGGATTTGACGTGCTTGAGATAATTGAAGAAATTAATTTTGAGGTTATTTTTCTCACTGCCCATGAAAATTTTGCTATCAAGGCAATTAAGAACAATGCATTTGATTACATCCTAAAACCCTTTCAGTCGACTGAAATGAATGAGGCACTTAAGCGGGTTAAGGAAAAGATTTCCAGTAAAGTTACGGATGCAGGCACTAAGAAAATTGCTTTGCATACGCAGGAAGGTATTGATTTCATTAATATTGCAGACATATTGTATTTAAAGGCGTCGAGCAATTATACCGAGATATATTTAGTAGATGGTGCACGTTTGATTGCATCGAAAACCTTAAAGAGTTTTCAGCGGCTACTCGAACATCCCATGCATCGGGTGCATAATAGTTATATGGTGAATTTGCACTTTATCAAAAAGTTTGAAAAAGCTGACTCCAGTTTGATTTTAACTTCAGGAGCCAGTATTCCGGTTTCTAAACAACGGAAAAGCGAACTTTTCAATTTTTTTGTAAAGGAGATTTAGCGCATGGAACTCAGTGAAGAGAGGGAACGGCAACTCAAAAACATGGTAAAACACCTCGAGAAGCTCTTGGTAGAGAAAGCTTATGAGGAGGCGATTAGCAGTGCAAAAAAGTGTTTAGATAATTACTCAAGCGACACCGTGCACTATGGTATAGCAAAAATTAACTCCATCATTGGATTTAGCCATTATTATTTGAACAGATTAGATGAAGCAATTTTAAGTTTTGAGATTGCATTGAAAGTATATAACGAAATACAGCCCTATCCAAGTGCTGATTTAGTGCAAGTTCATAACTCCTTAAGTTCTATGTATAGACTGAAAGGAAATTATTTACAGTCTTTCGAATGCATTAAAAAATCAATCATGATATGTGATGTGAGTGATTTAGTTAACTCTACGTGTTTTAATAATCTAGCAATTCTTTATCATGATTTGGATAATCAAGATATGGCAATTTATTATTATCAACGGTCTATAGAAATTGAACAAAGTAAGAGTGACTCTGACCCTTCTGCAATTAGGAGGTTTGAAAATAATTTATGTAGTTCATTTTTAAAAGTTGGAAAAATTGATAAAGCTTATTCTTTATACTTGAAAAGTTTGAAGGATTCTAATTCCACGGATCATTTTAAGATGCTAGCATTAAAAGGGGTGGGATTGGTTTATCTTTCGAAAGAGGAATTTCATTTAGCAAGAATGTACTTAACGCGAGCATTAAAACTTTCTGAGACATTGAAAAATTCTATGTATCAAGTACATATATTGAATGGATTATGTGATGTTTACAGAGCGTTAAATGAAAAATCTAAGAATGAAGAAAATTTAAAAAAATTTATTAGGCTAGCCAAGAATAACAATAAAAGAGAATTTCAGATAGCTCTCGAAAAGATTGTTCAGTTTTGTGTAGAAAACTTAGATTATAAAAGTGCAATCAGATATAAAAAGGAAATTATTGAGCTTAAAAACAATCGAGTAAATGATAAGAGTTTTTATCACATTCAAATAGAGTTTGAGATTGAAAGGGTAAAGTATTTGTTAGATAAGGAGTATCATTTTCGAGCGAATTTGGAAAGAAAGAATAAACGTTTATTCCAACTTTTAGAGGTTAATAATCGTTTACGTTATAGAACTGAATTATTGCATAACCAGCTCAAGCCAGTTTTTATATTCAATACACTTCAGGAAATTCAAAGAGTGGCTGAATTTGGGGATAAGATTACAGCAAGTGATTATATAGCCCAGTTTGCTGCATTGATGCGTATGGTTTTACAACATGCAAGAGAGGATAAGGTGACTCTGCAAAAAAGTATTGACCTACTTAATTTGTATTTAAGTTTACTTTCGTCAAGATTAACCAAGTATATGAATTATGAAGTCCGCATTGATTTTAGCAATATCAAAACTTCCGAGTTTTTGGTGCCTCCTTTTTTTATATCTACGCTGGTTTTAGATTGGATTAATGGAAGTTCATATCAAGAAGGTCGCCCGTTGATTAAATTTAGGTCTATGGATAATAAAAATGGATTTGAACTAAAAGTCGAATTTTTATATTCTAAGGAGCTCAAAATACATGAACCAGGACCTTCTTATCAAATTAATATTGACCAAATAGAGTATTGGAAGAAATATGCATTATTAGAAGATGTCGTAGTTAATGTCAATGAAAAATCAGAGTTAAAATCAAAAAGTACTTTAGAGTTACAAATTTCCTAACTTTTGATTTAATTGGCTAATGTTATTCATAGCATTAATTACATTGGCATAAACTCACTCTTGTGCAAAATAAGTTAAAGTGTATATTTGTGTATAGTATATCAAGATTATGATTTCCAGTAGTAGAGAACAGCGAGAGTTGGAATCGCTTCATAACGAAGCCCTTGTACTTGTGTCTAAGAGAGATTCACAGCAAACCTTGCGTAAAATTGAACTTCTGCTCGAAAAGGCCACGAGGTTGAACGCTACAAAATATTTGGGCGCAGCATACGGGATAAAGGGTTATGTGTACTTTGGCCTGAATGAAACTAAACTTGCCATAGATAATTTTGAAAAATCTTTAGGGTTTTATGCCAGAAAACCTGATCAGTTCTTTAACGAGATTAAGCAAACAAAAAACTCTATGGGTGTATTGTACAAAAATCTTGGAGAGTCTAAAAAAGCATTGGAAATCTTACATGAATCTATCAAAATTTCGGAAGAATATGATATTTCAAATTCAATCGCTTACAATAATATTGCTTCAATGTATGTATCTCAAGATAATTTTGAGAAGGCACTGCAATATTTTCAACGAGCAATAGAAGTAGAATCAAATTCAAACAACTCTAATAGAAGGGCTATAATTCAATATTTATCGAACATTGCTAGTTTATATGTTAAAACGGGTAATCTAGAGGAGGCTGATAAGATTTATTCGAAAACATTTAAGTATTGTGAGGAGAATAATGAATTAGAATTTTTAGTATCAAGCCTGAAAGGACTAGCTGTGTTGTTTTTGGAAAAAGAGGAATTTGATAATTCTGAAATTTACCTAAACAGAGCTATAAACTTAAGTGAAGAAATAGGCTATGGAATTCACAAGGTTGATTTGTTTTTGTATTTAGCTGAGGTATATGAAAAGACAGGCAGAATTTCTTTGCAAGGGCAGTCGTTAGAGTCAGCCTTAAAAGTTGCGATGGAATCTCAAAAGTCCAAAGTAATGTTGGTTTATGAAAATTTACATGATTTTCATTACCAAAACGGGAATATACGAGGGTCCTACGATGTATTGAAGGCCATGTTTAAATTAAATAAGCAAAACTTCCTCAAAGAGAAAGAGGAGAACCTGTTGGAGATGCAGGAGAAATTTGAGTCTGAACAAAAAGATAAGTTAATCCAGCAAGAGAAAGCCTTTAGTGAAAAGGTGAAGGAAAAGAATCAAAAATTAGCAGAGTTGAATGACGACTTATCCCAGTTTAATCATGGGGTTTCGCACGACCTGAAGGAGCCCATTCGCCTCGTAAAAGGTCGAATCACTTACTTGCAGAGTATTTTGGCAAACAAACTCGATTTACAAGAAATGCAATCCCTAGAAATTGCCCAGGAAGCCGCTGAGCGCATGGAAAAGATGCTCGAAGACTTGCATCATTTCAGCACATTGGGTGGTGACTTGCAAGATGCTAAAGATATTGACTTAAATGAAGTGTTAGCCATCGTTCAGGCTGATTTACAAATGCGAATTAAGGAAAATGATGCGGAAGTAATAGCTCAAGATCTTCCGGTGGTGAAAGGGTATAAAAGCATGTATGTGCAATTGTTTCAAAATCTGGTGAATAATGCCCTTAAATTTAGAAGGGTTGATGTTAGCCCCGTAGTTAAAATTGAGTGTAAAAGTGAGGAAAATTGGCATGTCATACATGTACAGGATAACGGAGTGGGTATTAGACAAGAGGATTTACCCCATGTTTTCAAGTTGTTTAAGCGCTTAAAGGAAACAGATTATCGTGAAGGTTCTGGTGTTGGATTGAGCATTGTGCAAAAAATTGTAAAAAAAATGCAAGGCGAAATAAGCCTTGCATCAGTTTATGGTTCGGGAACCACTTTTATGGTCAAATTGCCGAAATCTTAAGCTAAGAAATTAGATCTTCTTTTGTATTCAATACCAACAGCATCAATAATTTCGATTGTAACGTCCACACCACCTAAAATCATAGATTCGTCAGTGATGATTTCTTTGGTTACTTCTGTTTGATTTACTGTTTTAGTTTCTTCTAATAAAAATTGAGTGTCCATGTTAGTTAGTTTTAATTAGTTAGTTAAATTTTTATTCAAGAGGGTAGTTAAGCCTCTATTTGTTCTCAATGTTCGTCGGGTAGTTAATCCGCATTGATGCGTAATATTAAAAAGATTTTAATTAAAAAAATAATTTTTTGAAAAGTTTTACACATTTTTCAACACTAGCACAGCCTTTAGAATTTTGAAATCCGCACATTTTTGGCTCAGTAAGTATTTGTAAATCAATGAGTTAAAATTTTTCATTGCAAAACTTGTCTGAGTGAAGTACATTCTACGCCTTCTATCTTTGATCGGAGAACCATCTTTTTTGATTGAGTTAAAGCAAAAACTGCTTCTAAATCCTTGATTTCCCCAAAAGGCACATTTTTGTCAAGAAAAGTTGTATTAAGATTTTCGCAAGTAAGTTGACTAATTTTTTCGCCTAAAATTGCATTTAATTCTGTGCGGTTTTTCACCCGATTCTGATTATTTGAAAATTTATCGAGGAGCTTTGCATCAAGGCCAAGTGCTTGGGCTAACATTGAAAATTGCTTGTCACTTCCAACAGCTAACACGATCTGCTTGCCATCTTGGGTAGTAAACATGTCACCATAGG
The DNA here is from genome assembly GCA_017853115.1 of Verrucomicrobiota bacterium. Classification (GTDB taxonomy): domain Bacteria; phylum Bacteroidota; class Bacteroidia; order Chitinophagales; family UBA8649; genus JAFMKE01. Next base: position 8,210 of record JAFMKE010000028.1, on the reverse strand, counting down.
GTGCAATGTTAGGGTGTTGTGTGCCCATAGCCTGCGGTATCTGACCTGCCATTAACCAGTTATTTGCCTGATTGACTAATGAGGCCAATGCAGCATCATACAATGAAACATGTACAAATTTTCCCTTTCCTGTCCGCTCACGCTCGAGCAAAGCTATAAGTATGGCTTCTTTTAAATGGTGGGCGGCCAATACATCGATCAAAGCTACCGGCATTTTCACAGGACCACTACTTGGATTGCCATTCATCGACATAAATCCACTCTCTGCCTGCAATACCACGTCGAAAGCTGGCCTCGTGCTTGTCTCTCCAAACCCTGAAATTTTAGCGATGATTAGCTTCGGATTAATATCGTGTAAGATATCGGGGCTTAATCTAAGTTTAACATCATCGCCTGTTTTGAAGTTTTGAATAACAATATCTGCCGATTGAAGCATCGGAATTAATACCTCATAATCTGTTGGATCTTTCAAATCGAGAAAACATGTCTTTTTGCCATAGTTGGCAGAAGCATAATATGCCGAGATAGATTGTGCAGGATTTTCTTCTTTTAATTTCCAATTGCGGGTCACATCTCCATGGCTTCGTTTATTTTCAACCTTAATCACATCTGCGCCCAACTCCGCAAAAAAACTTCCAACAAGCGGACCCGCCAATACACTTGCCAACTCAACTACTTTAAGACTTTGCCACATTTTGATTAATTTTAAACTGTAAACAAGACCTGCCAAGTCTAGACTTGGCAGGTCTTGTAAGCATAAAATTAAGGCTTATCTGAGCAAAATGATAAATTTTGAAGACATACTGAACGAGTGTAAGTTCAAAACTGCTCGAAGTGGTGGTGCTGGTGGTCAGCATGTCAACAAGGTGGAAACCAAAGTCGAATTGTACTGGGATCTATCTGCCACTCAAGTGTTTCCCGAAGAAATCAAAGAGATGTTGCGGGTAAAGCTCGCTTCCTATACAGATTCAGCAAGCGTGCTTCGTATTTCATCCCAAAAAACAAGATCACAAGTAAAAAATAAACTGGATGCTCAGGCTAAGCTGAAAAAGTTAATTGAACAAGCGCTTACGAAGAAGAAAAAACGCAAACCAACACGAATACCTTCATCTGTGAAAGAAAAGCGAATTCAAGTGAAACGTATTAAGTCCGAACACAAACAAAATAGAAAAAAAATCCGATGGTGATACCAAGTGACTGGGACCAGTTTAAGGAGCAGGCAAAGCAAAAGCGTAAGGAGAATAAACAGTTTTTGAAGAGCTTGAAACGCAAAAAATCTGGCGATGTAGATGCAATCTTTCTTGATGCCCATAAGGAAATATTCGCTTGCACGGATTGTTTGCAATGTGCGAATTGTTGTAAAACTACCGGTCCCTTGTTTACAAGCAAAGACGTGGAGCGAATTGCCAAGCACCTACGGATGAAACCAGGACAGTTTGTAGAAGAATATTTGTTTGTTGATGAGGATAATGATTATGTTTTGCAACAATTGCCTTGCCCATTTCTCGCAGCGGATAATTATTGCGGTATTTATGAGGTAAGACCTAAGGCTTGCCGTGAATATCCGCATACCGATCGCAACAAAATGCAGCAGATTTTAAATTTAACGGCCAAAAATATCGAAATTTGTCCAGCAGTGTTTGCGATAGTTGAACGCTTAAAAGAAATTAACTAAGTTTTTGGGTGGTGAGAAAGTGAACCTTTATCCTATTTCAAATGGTATAGTTTACATGAAACGATTAAATAGAGATTTATGCAGTGGTTTAAATATATAGGAATTTTAGTCATTTTAATTTGGAGTAAGCAGGAGCTTACAGCTACTAATTCAGTGTCTCGTGCGTCTGAAATTGAACTGGTGGAGAATGAGGAAGTTGAGCTTCGTAAAAATGGTGAGTGGTTCCTTTTCGTTGAAGATGCCTATGCAGAATCACTTACTACGGGCAAACCAATTCTGGCAAATTTTACGGGTAGTGACTGGTGCGGTTGGTGTATCCGTCTGAAAAATGAAGTGTTCAAAACGGATAAATTTTTAACCTGGGCAGCGGAAAATGTAGTGCTTTTAGAACTCGACTTTCCTAGAAAAAAGACCATGTCTGAAGAATTACGCGTGCAAAATTCTTCCTTAGCTCAAGCATTTCAAGTTTCAGGCTACCCAACAATTTGGGTTTTTAATTTGAGTTACAGTGATACAGAAAATCAATTCAAAATTGAAGCCTTAGGTAAAACCGGGTATGTTGCAGGAGGACCAGATAACTGGATTCTTTCGACAAATGCCATTCTCAAAAAGCCAGTTATAACCAAGCAAGCCACAACAAAACCTGTTGAACCTGAAAAGGAAGTGGAGGATGTATTGCCTTCTAATAAGCCAAGTGAAGATCAAGTAGCAGAGCAAGCAGAAGAAAAAGAAACCCTGAGCAAGAAAGAACGTAAAAAACAGGAAAAGTTGGATAAGAAAGCGGCTAAAGCTAAAGCGAAAGCCGAGAAAAAATTATTGAGCGAAAAAGAAAATGCCAAAAAAGAAAAAATACAGGAGTAAGCACAAATACTTACTCTGGTTTTTTTAGGTGCTTCAACTTCCATTTTTCAAAATCCATCCGATTTCTATCATAAGGGTAGCCTTCAGGGTACACGGCCTTAAGTCGCTTTAAAAAGATAGTCCGGCATTGAGCTTTAAGTTCTTCCACGTGCTCTTCATAATTCAATCCTTTGGTGCTAATAATAGTTTCCCAATACATGTCTACAGCACCTGGAGTAAGTTGAATTTTAGGCTTAGGGAAACGTTCATGTGTTCCGATCAACGTACAAACTACTACAGGTAAGTTGAGGTCCAACGCTACTTTGAAAGCTCCCCTTCTAAACTCCAATAAATAATCATCGGAAAAATTAGACCAACCTTCCGGAAAAACTACAATATGCGCACCTCGGCTACCCTGTTTTTTCATATTTCGCATACTCTGTATCCGGGATTCTTTGCTTGAACGATCTACGGTAATGTACAACCGTTCTACCAGCATGCCAATAAATGGATAGTTAACTAACTCTCGTTTTCCGATAAATTTGTAGATATCCGGCATGTATGCTGTTGCAATCAAGGCATCCAAATCGGAACGATGATTCAAAATAATTACACTTTGTGGTAGATTTTTAAGCAACGCTTGATTATGCTGTTTTACGCGGATACCCCATGAAAAAAGAAGAATCTTTGTCATGAAGGCTGGCCAACGATGAGCCATTCGATAGGTGAGTTTACCAAAAGAAAGTAATACCAACTCAATCAAAAAGAAGATACTTCCCAAGACAATGAAAGTGAGCATCGCGTAAATGGTCCAGCAAAGCGCAAAAACTTTTTTCATACGAAAGATGAAATTACGAAAGAAAGTGTTAGCCTTTATGGTGTAGGATTTAAACTTTGATTTTTCTTTTATCTCCCAAGTCCGTAACTTCAATTTTAATGAAGAATTTGGATTACGATTATCTCATCATTGGTTCGGGCTTTGGCGGAAGTGTCAGCGCTTTAAGACTTGCAGAAAAAGGGTATAAAGTGCTGGTAGTTGAAAGAGGAAAGTGGTTTAAAGACAAAGATTTTCCGAAAACAAATTGGAATTTACCCAAGTGGCTTTGGTTTCCAAAATTGCGTTTTTTTGGCATTATGAAGATCTCCATTTACAATCATATATCAGTGATTAGTGGTGCAGGTGTCGGGGGAGGTTCTTTGGTTTATGCCAATACACTCCCTATTCCTAAATCACCATTTTTTAACAACGGCTCATGGGCTGGATTGGCAAATTGGGAAGAAGATTTAAAACCACATTATCAGACGGCTTTACGCATGTTGGGCGCAGCACCTAACCCCAAACTCTTTGACAGTGATATGGTAGTGAAAGAAGTTGCGCGACGTCTGGGCAAGGAAGACCAATTTCAGCCCACCAATGTAGCTGTTTACTTCGGAGAACCGGGGAAAGAAGTTCCTGACCCATACTTCGATGGCAAAGGACCTACACGAACCGGTTGTACCCATTGCGGGGCGTGCATGACGGGTTGTAGACACAATGCAAAAAATACCTTGGATAAAAACTATCTTCATTTAGCCCAACAATTAGGGACAGAAATTTGGGCAGAACAAGAAGTGGTGAATGTTAAGCCGCTAAGTGAAGATGGCTCTGCGGGTTACGAGGTAGAGATAAAAGAATCAACGGCGTTTTTCAAAAAGAAAAGGAAGGTGACAACCAAGGGAGTGATTTTTGCCGGCGGTGTAGTGGGATCGGTTAAATTACTTCTTCAACTAAAACAATGGGGCTCTCTCCCTCATTTATCTGATGCCTTGGGGACAGAGATTAGGACAAACAATGAAGCCTTGATTCCGGTAACAAGTATCGATTTGAAAGGTAAGGATTACACCAAAGGAGTGGCTATAGGCTCTATCTTGCATACCGATGAAAACACGCATCTAGAACCCTGCCGATATTCCTATGGTTCTGGTTTTTGGCGCGTACTTACCTGGCCTATGACGCAAGGGAATAATATCTTTACAAGGCTCGGAAATTTATGTTTGAATATAATCAAAAGGCCTTTGGCTTATTTGAAGTTGGTTTTTGTTCGGGATTGGGCCAAAAGAACGCCAATCATATTATTTATGCAAACCCTGGATAGCACCTTGCAATTTTCTCTAAATGCTATAGGACGGATGAATTCAAAAGTTTCGACAGGCAACAAGCCAACGCCCTTTATCAAAGAAGCGGCAGAGATTGCCAATCACTTTGCGGATATCACGAATGGCATACCCACCACCTTAAATTTGGAAACACTTTTTGCAATTCCATCAACGGCTCATATTTTGGGAGGATGTCCAATGGGCAAGGATACTAGTCAAGGTGTTATTAATAAGGATAACAAAGTATTCGGGTATCAAAATATGCTGGTTTGCGATGGTAGTATGATAAGTGCAAACCCAGGAGTAAACCCATCGCTTAGTATTACGGCCATAAGTGAATTAGCTATGACTAAGATTCCGCCAAAAGCGGAACTATGAAATAATTGTCATCGATAAAATTTCTGTTATTCGCCAGGAGGCTTAGCAGCTTTCCGTACTTTTGTGAACTATGCAGGCGCAAATATTTAATTGGATATTCAAGAGTCGTTATGTGATTTTTGAACGCAATCAGGCGCAAGCAATTGTTAGTCAGCAAAACTTATGGAGAGAACTTGTGCATATAGCTCAAGCAACCGAATTTGGCAGGAAGTATGCTTTTAAGGATATTCATTCACTCAAGGATTTCCAACAGGCAATTCCCCCGCAAAGCTACGAGGATTTACAAGTTTCGATCTTGGAAATGATTGATGGCAGGGCCAATGTTTTGTGGCCAGGTAAAATCAGGTTTTTTGCCAAAAGTTCAGGTACATCTTCCTCTAAATCAAAGTTTATTCCAATATCAAAATCCTCTTTAGAGCAAAATCATTTCAAGGGCGGTAAAGATATGATTAGTATTTATGCCAGAAAGAACGCACACAAGAATGTGTTTTCGGGTAAAAACTTATCAGTTTCGGGCACTTTTGATAAGAATTCGTCGGGTGTGATGGTTGGGGATTTATCTTCAGTTCTTTTACTCAACTTGCCAGCATGGGTTCAAAACAATCGTTTACCAGCTATCGAGTTATCCATTTTGCCTGATTGGGAGAGTAAGATTAATCAAATCAGTACTGAGATCATTGATCAAAATATCTCTAGTTTATCTGGAGTGCCAAGTTGGAACTTGATCTTGTTAAAACAGGTGCTTCACAAGAGCGGTGCCGCCAATCTTCAAGAGCTTTGGCCAAACTTTCAGCTGTATATGCATGGCGGTGTAAATTTTGAGCCCTATAGAAAACGCTTTGAAGATATTATTGGCCCAAAATCGTTTACTTTTTTGGAAACATACAATGCTTCCGAAGGCTTTTTCGCTATTCAAGATCAGTTGGACAAAGATTCAAAGGGGATGGCTCTTCTGTGCAACCATGGGGTGTTTTATGAGTTTGTTCCAAAAGAAGAATGGGGTAAAACAAACCCAAGCTATCTGAGCCTTCAGGATGTTCAGCTAGGACAAAATTATGTTCTGCTTATTAGCACCAAAAGTGGCCTATGGCGCTATATAATCGGAGATACCGTGCGCTTTACATCGCTTCATCCGTTTCGAATTGTGTTAACGGGCAGAATTCAATATTTTATCAATTTGTTTGGGGAAGAACTCGTGGAAGAAAATGCCAATATAGCCTTGCAGAAAGTTTGTTCTCAATTGCAATGCAGTATCAAGGAATATACTGTAGGCCCAATTTACCCGGATGCCAATGGTAAAGGAGCACATGAATGGCTCTTGGAGTTTGAAAAGTTTCCAGATGATTTTACTGTTTTCGGCAAACTACTAGACCAAACTTTGAAAAATTTGAATTCAGATTATGAAGCAAAGCGTTCGGGAAACATCGCTCTTCAAGCGCCCATTGTTTCAGTTGTGCCCAATGGAACCTTCCTTGCTTGGTTGAAAGCCAAAGGAAAAGTTGGCGGTCAGCATAAAGTACCGCGTCTACAAAATTCGAGAAAAATTATTGAGGAAATTAGAGCAATGCGTTAATCGTAGCTTCTAAAGTAGCTTGACTATGTCCTTTTCCGGTTAATCGACTTTGTTCGACCCCATCTTTATAAAAAACAATGCTTGGGAACCCGGTTATTCCATACGGTTGATTGATGTCGTTATTGGCCTCAAACTCTACTTCCCCGAAGAAGACATTCGCAAAAGCTTGATTGGCTGAAGTGGCTTCAAAAGCAGGTCTCTGCTCAGCACAAACGGTACACCAACTTGCGTGAAAAAAGACCATAGATACACCTGAGGCTATTCGGGTTTCAAATACAGCAAGTGAGTTAATATCCTCCACACTGTTGCTTGCAGTGTTCGCTAAATCATCTTTTTCCTTTTCATCGCAAGCGCTTAAAAAAATCAAAAATAATCCTGCAAATAAAAATACATGTTTCATAAACTTCTAAGTTGTGAATAGTATGGGTCCAAGATATTCATTTTAGTTTTAAATAGGACTTATCTTTGTAATCTAAATGTAAAATATGCAATTACTTGACGGAAAATCACTGGCCCAGCAAATTAAAGAAGAAATCAAACAGGAAGTAGACAAGCGAATTGCTGCTGGTTTTAAGCGGCCACATTTGGCGGCTATTTTAGTGGGTTCTGATGGAGCTAGTGAAACTTATGTCGGACACAAAGTGAAAAGTTGCCAGCAAGTAGGTTTTGAATCTACCCTGCTGAGATTTCCAGATACGACGAGTGAACAAGAGGTGTTGGATGCTGTCAACGACTTAAATAGTAATTCGGAAATCGATGGATTTATTGTACAATTGCCTTTGCCCAAACATATCAATGCTGAATCGGTAATCAACGCCATTGACCCATTGAAAGATGTAGATGGTTTCCATCCAGTTAATGTGGGTAAATTGACTTTAGGCTTACCTACTTTTGTATCAGCGACACCTAAAGGAATTATGACCTTGCTCGAAAGAGCTGAGGTGGACACCCAAGGCAAACACTGTGTAGTAATCGGTCGAAGTAATATCGTAGGTAGACCAATGAGTATTCTTATGAGCGCTTCGGGAAATCCAGGAAATGCAACGGTTACTTTATGTCATTCGCGAACACAAAATTTAACGGAAATCTGCAAACAAGCCGACATCTTGATTGTAGCTTTAGGTAAAGCAGAATTTGTAACAGGCGATATGGTCAAAGAAGGTGCTGTAGTGATTGATGTGGGGATCACCCGAGTTGAAGATGGCAGTAAAAAAAGTGGTTACGCGTTGAAAGGGGATGTGCACTTTGAAAGTGTTGCACCAAAGTGCAGTTACATTACTCCAGTTCCCGGCGGTGTTGGCCCAATGACTGTAGTTTCTCTTATGCAAAACACCTTACAAGCTGCAGAAGGAAAATTGGCCTAAATTTTTTTGTTAGCGAATAGAGTTAAGTATTGGGTAGTGTCTAGAAAATGTATTTGATTTGTTGTATATTCAGACCTTAAACAATTAAAATCAAAACGAATACCATGAAATTCAAAAACACCTTCATTCTTTTACTTAGTTGTATATGGCTGTCTCAAGCACAAGTAGTTGAATCCTATCAATTTATCCAAAGCTATTCGGTAGCAGACCTGCAGCAGGTGGTTGCTAATTTTGGTGCTAGCGG
>JAFMKE010000150.1 GCA_017853115.1 Verrucomicrobiota bacterium | reverse complement strand
ATAACTATGCGTTAATCATTTCGCCGTAGGCCGATGCATCCATCAAATGATCGAGCTGGCTTGCATCTGTCATTTTCACCTTAATTAACCAACCATCGCCATAAGGATCCGTGTTAACGAGTTCTGGGTCGTCTTCCAGTTTATCGTTCAATTCCAAAACTTCACCACCAACCGGCATAAACAAATCAGAAACCGTTTTTACCGCTTCGATTGTTCCAAAAATTTCATCCGCATCGATGGTATCACCTACAGTGTCAATTTCAACAAACACAATATCCCCCAATTCGCTTTGCGCGAAATCAGTAATACCTACATAGGCTATATCGCCATCTACACGCACCCATTCGTGCTCTTTTGAATATTTTAAATTTTCTGGAATGTTCATCTTTTTATGTTTTTAATTCTGTAATCCAATTTAACTTATAAAACTTCCTCTACTGGCGTGTAAGTTAAGTCAAAGGCCTCAGCAACGCCTTTATAAGTAACCTTACCTCCTACTACATTTAACCCCAGTTTAAGCTCTTTGTTTTCCGAACAAGCTTTTTGCCATCCCTTATCCGCCAATTGAATAGCGTATGGCAAGGTAGCGTTGGTCAATGCGATGGTTGAGGTATAAGGTACCGCACCCGGCATGTTCGCTACACAATAATGAACCACATCATCGATAATATAAGTAGGATCCTCGTGGGTGGTAGGCTTACAAGTTTCAATGCATCCTCCCTGATCTACAGCCACATCAACCAATACCGTTCCCGGTTGCATTTCTTTTAACATATCGCGCGTAATCAAGTTCGGTGCTTTAGCGCCAGGTATTAGCACCGCCCCCACGATCAAATCGTGCGAAGGAATCAACTCCCGGATATTTAGCTCATTCGAAAAACGAGTGACAACATTTGCTGGCATAACATCATTCAAATAACGCAAACGCGGCAAACTAATATCCATGATGGTCACTTGTGCACCCAAACCTGCAGCCATTTTAGCGGCTTGTGTTCCTACAATACCCCCTCCTAAAACAAGCACCTTACCTGGGGCCACACCGGGAACACCGCCGAGTAAAACGCCCTTACCCTTAATCGGTTTTTCCAAATACTTTGCTCCTTGTTGAATAGCCATTCGTCCGGCAACTTCACTCATCGGTATAAGCAAAGGCAAGCTTCTATCTGCTTTCTCAACTGTTTCATAAGCCAAACATACTGCACCACTCTCTATCATGGCATGTGTCAAAGGCTCATACGATGCGAAGTGGAAATAGGTAAATACCAATTGATCTTTTTTAATCAATTTATATTCAGATTCAATAGGTTCTTTAACCTTAATAATCATTTCCGCTATTGCATAAACATCCTCGATTGTAGGAAGCAGTTTTGCCCCCGCACTTTCATACATCGCATTGGAGAACCCACTGCCTAAGCCCGCATTGCTTTGCACATACACGGTATGCCCTCGCTTAACTAATTCCAGCGCTCCGCCTGGCGTTAAAGCCACACGGTTCTCATTATTCTTTATTTCAGTAGGTACGCCAATTATCATAAAAAATTTTGTTTTGGTTTGACGCTACAAATGTAATTTATTAATCGCTAAAAAATTGAAAAAATTAGGTCAAGGCCTTTCTAGTAAGTACATTTGAAAAAAAGAAGCGCATGAAGTTTTTACCCGATGAAATTGAGCACTATGCTGCCAAATATTCAGCACCCGAGCGTGAAGTGCTCGCGAAACTGAATCGCGAAACGCATCTAAAGATTATGCTACCACAGATGTTGAGTGGTCATATTCAAGGTAACTTTCTCCAGATGATGAGTTATATGATTAGGCCTCTACACGTTTTGGAAATCGGCACATATACAGGTTATTCTGCTATCTGTTTAGCGCAAGGCTTAAAAGAAAATGGTAAACTTTTCACTATTGATATAAATGCCGAATTAGAAGATATGTGTCGTGCGTATTTTAAAGAGGCTCAGCTCAATGACAAAATAGACTATCGCATTGGTCATGCCCTGGATATTATTCCAACGATCAGGGAAAAATTTGATTTGGTTTTTATTGATGCGGATAAAATTAATTACAGCAAGTATTACGATTTAGTTTTTGACCAAGTGAATGCCGGTGGTTTTATCATTGCGGATAATGTGCTTTGGAGTGGCAAGGTTTGTCAGGATAAAAAAGACAAAGACACTGCTGCCTTACATGCATATAATGAAAAAATACAGGCGGATAAACGCGTAGAGAATTACCTGGTTCCTATCCGTGATGGATTAATGGTAGCCAGAAAGCTTTAATCCACTTCATCCATAAAATATCCCGATTCAAGTGGATAATCTAACGCTACGATGGTTCGAGTGACACCTTAAGCCATGGGTCAACGTATATTTGTACTATCAAACAAATTATTAAAAAAATAAAAAGTATACCGTTATGGAAGAATCATTAAAAAAATTAGTTTACGCAGGTGTTGGATTCGCCGCGCAAGCTTCTGAAAAATTTGAAAAGTCAATTAACGACTTAGTAAAAAAAGGAAAGATTGAAGAAAAAGAAGGAAAGAAAATCGTTGACGATTTTTTCAAAAAGTCTGAGAAGACTAAAGATTCTTTTGAAGCTAAATTCAAAAGTACTGCTGAAGAAATTATCGCAAAATTCAAATTCGCTCCTCAGTCGGAAGTTGAAGCTTTAAACAAGCGTATCGCAAAATTAGAAAAAATGGTAGCGAAACCAGCTGCTAAAAAAACGACTAGAAAGCCAGCTGCTACGAAAACTACAGCAACCGCGGAAGCTGCTAAATAATTACCGGAGTTTAATTTTTTATTGGTTAAATAAAAAGGTCATTGACAAGCTTGTCAATGACCTTTTTTGTTTACTGAAGTCAGCGAAACATTCTTTCAATTTTATGTAATTTTGATCTATGGACGCAGTGTTAGAAATTTTAGGTGTGAGTGGTGTGATCATCTTAGGGATTCTATTAATCCTTATTGGATTTATTGGCTCGGTTTTACCGGCATTGCCGGGTGTTCCTTTGGCTGCCTTATCCGTCATTCTTGTTCACTTTACCTTGTATCCATATCCTTGGTATATACTAGCCATAGTCATTCTGCTCACCCTGGCTATCTCGATCATCGATTACGTGGTTCCTATCTGGGGGACAAAAAAGCTTGGTGGGTCAAAACAAGGGGTTCGGGGGAGTACTATTGGCCTTGTGATTGGCGCCTTAATTTCCTTAGGATCCGGTGGACTTGGCATTATTGCCCTGTTTGCAGGTCCATTTTTAGGGGCCTATATTGGTGAATTGTATTTCGCCAAAACGGATCAAAAGACTGCGCTTCGTTCAGCCTGGGGAAGCTTACTTGGGTTTGTTGCCGGCACCTTGGGTAAACTACTTGTGGTAGTAATTATCACGATAATTTTTATCGCAGGGCTCATACAATACTTTTAGTGGCTTAAAAATCATCCCAGTAAAAATCCATGGCAATCTTTCGGCTTATCAATACCTTGCCATCCACGACTAGTTTCACAAAATATACATCCTCTTCATATTCGAGTGAGTTAAACTCATACTCCAATTCTGTTTTCCCCGCGGGAGTTTGAGGGTTTTTAAACAGCTCCTTAACGATCACATTGTTTTCATTAAACATGGCAATATGCACATTTTTTGGGCGACTTAAATTCATCTCAAATGAACCGTGCACATTGATCTGTTCTGTGGTATCTGGCGTGCTACTCAAAATAGAGTTCAATACCTCATTCTCCTTGTTGAGGATTCGCACCTCGCCAAACTCATCGATCTTAAAAGCATGAATGGATTCCTTAGGATAACTTCCATTAGCAATTCCCCACATAAGGAATTGCGCGTTAGGTTCAAAGTGCTTGTTTTCCTCAATAAAACCGCTCAGCTTTCGGAGCTCGGGCGCTGCTAGATCCGCAAAAGTATAGCGCGAATCTTCATCGGGTGCCGCATCACTTTGCTCAATACACATCGCATTGACAAATAAATCTTTTGTCTCGTGCGGACTTAAAGAAGCCAACAAGCGATTGGTTACTATCATGGTTTGTTCCTCTTCATTCACCGGCTCCAGTAAATAGCCATTGCCTAATTCCAAATCAAGTTTGGCCGAGGTAAGATTCCGCACTTTCATTACAAATGGTTCGCTGTAATGGGTGCCGGTCTCATTGGTTTGAATATCTACACTTATCAAATTTTGCTTAAATGCTTCTTGAATCGACATGGCTGAAGC
>JAFMKE010000149.1 GCA_017853115.1 Verrucomicrobiota bacterium | reverse complement strand
ATCAATTCGGTTGTTATTCCTACAGTCAAACTGAATTGGGCTTTTTCTTCTCCTTCTTGAATAAGTGCTTGTGAATGATGCAGCGGTTGTGTCTTTAGGTATTGCGCTTGAATTTTACCCACCTCAATAACAATTTTATCCGGTTCGCCTTCAAAGGTGGTTACGCCATAGGCGTGTTCAAAATAGTTTTTTGCCGAAAATTGATAGTGATGGCGATATTTTATTGCAGCCTTATCGAAAGAAACTACCCTGTCTAGTGCATACATCACCAGGTGATCATTTTTTTCTAACATACCTAGTAAATACCATCGGTTACGGTATTCTTTAAGTAAAATAGGGTGTAAAAGGTGATCTTTCGTTTCATCTACACCAAAGCGCTTATATTTCAGAATGATACTGATGCGTTGCTTGATAACTTCTAACAGGGGGGCTATCCATTCGCTTCCCTTATAATACGGCACCTTTTCAAAGTGAATCATTTGTTCCACTTCATCCTCATCGAGCATGCTGCTTACACTCACTGCATTAAATATTTTATCTACAGCTGAACCGAATTCTGCAAAGAGCTTCACGTCTTTGAATTGCTGCAAAACATGGGCAGCAAACTCGATAGCATCCAAATCTTCTTCACCCAAAGGCACTTCTGTTATACTAAAGTTATCATCGGTATAATAATAACCCTGATATCCGCGGTGATATTTGATTGGGGCTTTATAGGCAAGTAATTCATCTTCCTTCATCGACTTAATATCCTTCTGGATAGTGGAAACCGAAAAAGTCTTCCCTAGCTTTTCCTCTAGCTCATCGATTAGGTCATCCATGTCCGGGTAGGGATGCGTTTTGCTTCGCAGCATACGATCAATAATTCGGTAACGGAGAAAAGCTTCTTTGTTTACAGGCATAATTCTGGTTCGTTAATAGGCAACTGAATGGATTAAAAAGGTAAATATCGTGTATTTACAATTAAAGTGTTTAATTTAGCCACAGCAAAAAAATCCGTTGAAATGAAGAAAATTATCATACTTATAGCTGCTGTTTTTATGTTTTTTGGAATTAGTTTCGCTCAAGATAATGAGGCACCTGCCGAGATAGAGAAGACAAAAACTAAGATGAAACCGAGAGATAGATTTATGTTTAATCTCACTTTTGATAATTTGTTTCACAAAGAAAATAATGGTTTCAAAACAAGTTGGTCTTCGCGTGGTGTAGCCATGTATTACATGTATGACTTTCCCATTAAAAATTCACGTATTAGCCTTGCGCCAGGTATTGGATTTAGTCATGTGAGTTACTACCACAACAGTCAGTTGACTGAAGATTCAACAGGAACCTATTTTAATCCGATACCTAATTTTAAAGATAATGACGATTTCAAACAGCGCAAGTTGGCGGTAAATTACCTGGACATTCCGCTAGAATTGCGTTTTTTCTCTAAGCCAAATGAAAAAGGCAACATGTTTAAGCTGGCTGTCGGATTCCGTGCCTCCTTGAAACTGACTGCTGTAAGTAAGGAAAATAACAGGGTTAATGATTACTTCAAGAAGATTAAGACCAAAGGTTACGATGATGTAGCTTTGTTTAGAGGAGGCCCAACTTTACGGCTTGGTTATGGCGGATTCAACATTTTTGCATTCTACAGTATAACCGAGTTGTTTAATGATAACGGTCCTGCGATGACGCCATTCTCCATTGGGATATCAATAACGGGTTTATAAGTCTTTTGTGCAAACTAAATAAAGTCCGAAGTGATAATTACTTCGGACTTTTTTATCGCTATGATGGAGATTTACTTAAAGGAAACAGCCATTCTTAATTATTCGGACTCAGCTATTCAAAAATTTGTTGAGACGCACACCAATGACATGCAAACGGAAACCGAAAAAGCCGTTGCCTTGTTTTATGCAGTTCGTGATGGTTTTTTGTACAATCCTTACTATATAAATACAGACAAGGAAGAACTCAAAGCGTCAAAGGTGATCGAACGTGGCTTTGGTCATTGTATTGACAAGGCCAGTTTACTTATTGCTTGTTTACGAAATGCAAATATTCCTGCTCGTATAGGTTTGGCTAAGGTGAAGAATCATATTGCTACGGAGCGATTAGAGGAGTATTTGGGAAGCAATATTCTAACTCCTCATGGATATGTAGAGGTTTGGTTGGGAAATTCTTGGTGGAAGATCACTCCAGCCTTTAATCAGCGCTTGTGCGAGAAATTGGGCGTAGCCAATCTAGAATTCAACGGTCGGAATCATTGCTTGTTTCAGGAGTTTGATGAAGATGGCAGTTTATTTATGGAGTATTTGGAAGACTATGGCCATTTTGAAGATATTCCAATTCGGTTTATTGTTCAAAATATGCTGGAAAACTATCCCAACTTAAGCGCGCACAATAGCGAGGGGATTTCTATTGATTTGGGGATGCTGGAATTGTGAGATGTTAGGTTTTAGATGTCAGCTGTGAGATGTGAGAAGACAGACTTTTTTGAAGTATCAAATGAGATACTTTCTTCATTTCTAAGTATATCGACGAAGTACTCGTCTGGCGATTGGTGAAATATTCCTATTTCTTTGAATTCTATATTTTTTGGATGAAAATGGTTCTTAATTTAGAATTGTCTTCCTCATAACTTACAGTTTACTTAGCTTTTCTAATTTCGTTGTATGGTTATAGATACGCTACTTGAATGTCCTTTCTGTCAATCTGAAAATATCGATATCATCGACGAAGCAACTGGTTTTGCTGAATGCCTTACATGCTCAGCAGCGTTTGATATGGATAGTGACGACTAATAGAGATTCGGAAAGCAAAACTCGACATTCAAATCTTCACTAGACATCAGAATTCATATCTAAGAATTTGCTTATCAATAAGAATGAAGTGCCGACTGACAAGACAATTGTCGGTGTCAATTCTTTTTTGTCATTTCTTAATTCTTAATTTTGCTCGATGTTCGAACTAAAGCTTCAAAACTTTCTCAAAGGAGTTCTAAATCATATGCCATCTGATTGGCTAAAACTAACTACGCATCGCCTAGATATTTACGACGAAGCGCAAGCGAAAGAGGCTTTTTTGGATGAATTTAATAAGCTTTATCATGCAAGCGACAGCAGTGCTGAGAGTTTAGCAACTTTGCCCACGGCCTATGACTATATTCGCTTAGGGCACCCTTTGTCAAGTGTATTGGAATGGGCGATAGCTCAATCATTGCATATCTCTCCCTCGCAGGTGATTAGTTTCTCTTCTAAGATTGCCCCAGTTTTAGCTATTCTTCGCAAGAATCTATTGGAAAAGAAAGCCACTAGAATAGTTTATTCTGGTAAACTACCGGCTTGCTTTGATGTGGAAGTTTTAGGGAATATATACTCGTATAACTTTGAATTAATTCAAGCATCTAATTGGAATCAAGATGAGCCTTTTGAAGGCACAACCGTTTATATTGAATTGGGAGAGGAGATTCTTGGGTTTGACACCACTAGAGCTGCTGATTTTATTGTTCAAGTCAATAGTGTAGGAAGTATTGTTGTCGTGAAAAATAGAGATTTTTCGTCCTACATTGGTGAGATACAACATGTGAGACGAAGAGAAACAATTGCATTAACGCCGAAGAATAGCGTATTAATTTTAAATGCTTTAGTCGATTCAGGGAAAATTGTTCAGCAAGAATCAGCGCCAGTCGAGCAACTTGAAAAAGTCCAAAATGAGATAAAAATCGTAACAGGTTCACCAACTTCCGCATTATTAGCGAGCAGTGGTTTGTCGATGCAATATGCCATAACCATGGGCTTGGTGGATTATGCCCAAAGTCATTATCCGAGTAAAAAGGTGCATTTGATTATTCCAACTAATTGCTATGGTGGGACGAATGATCAAGCTCGGCGAGTAGCGGTATGCTTACCCCAAGTGGAAATTATCGACTTGCTTGTTGATGGAGAGAATAACATGGTTGATAGCTTGGATGGCGTATTAGAAGGCACAGCGCTAAGTGATGCCGTTCCTTTGGTCATTGCAGAGATACCAACCAATCCGCGCGTTGAAGTACCTGATATGAATCAGTTGGCAGCTATCTTAAAAAAAGTGCGTTACACAATTAATGGAGTAGAAGCCATTGCTCCGGTTTTTATCCTTGATCAAACTTTTTGTCCAAATACTTCTTTCTTAAGGCAAGACGATGAACTAGCTGAGGTACAAACCATTGCATATGTCAGCGGATCTAAATTTCCTAGCGGTGGATTATGCACAGCGGGTTATGCCGT
>JAFMKE010000148.1 GCA_017853115.1 Verrucomicrobiota bacterium | reverse complement strand
CTTACACCAACGGCCTAAAACTCCCTATCACCTTCTCCAAGTCCGGTCCATAGCGCTGTTTGCGGTCCATGCTTCGTGTCCAGCACACCACCTCGAAGAATTTGCCAGCACTTTCAAAACAGGAATGCCAATAATAGATATTCTCATCTTGCATAACGCCGTAAAGCTCAATATCTATAGCTTGAAAACCATCTGTATCTCGGTAAAACGAATCGGTAACTAATACGTCATTCAGGAGCTCATAGCCTTTCAAAACACCCAACACTTCTTGTTGAAACTGTTCAAATGTTCGACCCTCTTTATCATATACTTTCACAAAGCCATAGGTGTTGCGATACGAATTTTTCAATTCCAAATCTGCCTGAAAATCATCGCATTCCTCCATGTAGTCCGGGAAGGATATCACAAAGGTATTTTCATGATTGAATTCATTAAACTCGTCTGAGTAACCGCAGGCTGTGAATAGGCCAGCCAAAATGATGATAAATAAAAGATTAAGCTTCCGCATGTTCGGTCATTTGTTTTCTCAAAGTTCTCGCACGCAAGTCTTCTCCGTCATGACTCCAGCCTGGTGGCATGAAGATGTAACGCAATTTGTCTTTCCAAGACTTGGCACGCTTTACGTCATGGTACAAATTGATGTATTCATGACTTGCTATTTTAAACGGATTATAGGTGTGAATGTTTGTAGTAATCCCATATTTTACCGGCTCTTTATCATCTTCTTCCTGAAAAGTGCCAAACAAACGATCCCAAATAATCAGGATCCCCGCGTGGTTTTGATCGAGGTACTTGATATTGCTACCGTGATGCACCCGATGATGCGATGGGGTATTGAATATCCACTCAATAGGTTTTGGCAATTTTCGAACCAGTTCGGTGTGCTGAAAAAATTGATAAACCAAGCTAATCGTAAGCATGATGAAAATCATCATTGGTGCAAATCCAATCAGCGGCAACCAAGACCACCAGAAGTATTTGTATACTTGTTCAGCCCATGATTGACGCAGCGCCGTGCCTAAATTCATCTTCACCGATGAGTGGTGATTAATGTGTGCAGCCCAAAGCACCCTCACCTCATGACTTAAGCGGTGATGCCAGTAAAAAGTAAAGTCATCGGCAAAAAACAGGATGAGCCAGGCCCACCATTCGGAGCCAATTTCAAAAATGCGGAACTGATAAATAAAGGTGTAAAGTAGTAAAGCCAAGAACTTCATCACACCACCAACCACCAAAGAACCGATGCCCATCAGCTGGCTAGCTACGAAATCTTTTTGGAGATATAAGTCTCGCTTTTGGCGGTAATCAATAAAGGCCTCAATGGCTATGAGTAAAACAAAAATGGGAATGCTTACCGCTAATATTTTATTGTCGAGCCCGAATTCCATTAGTCCGCTGCTTTTACATATTCTTCCACGCGGACACCTACACTGAGTACTTCAAGCAAGGGATCTTCGCGCATGTCGTGATATAAGGTAATACGATATTTTCCCGTATCTGAAAAACTGTATGCAGCGAAATCCTCCAATGGATACTGCATCAAACAAACATCGCCCGAACAATCGCCGTACCACTGACCATCAGGTTGAGATAAAGGGATGTTTACTGGCATGATGAAGACGCTGTCATTGGGCCATTGCATTTGGAGATTAATCCACACATTGCGCCAATTGAAGCCAAAGCGATGCCTGAAATTGAGGTAAAGATTTTTTGGTGTATTGTCGCTTATTTCGAAATCAAAATTCAATGAATCGGTCGACATCCACTTTTGTTGGGCAATATCTTCATTTTTCTCATACACCCTATTGGTGTCACAAGAGCTTAAAGCTAAAGCAAGAGCCAAAATCAACGCGTATGATGAGAATTGCTTAATCATTGATCGGGCTTCTTTTTATTGCGGTTCTTGCGATAATTCTTGTTTTTTCGCTTTTTCTTCTTGCTTTTTTTCTCCAAGGTCTGTAAACTCACGCTTCCTACTAAGTCTTCATTGTAGGCATCATCCAACTCCTTTGTTTTCGGCTCATCAATGATGCTGAAGTCTTGTAAGCTGTTAGGCAAGTCACCTTTCTTATTCATTTGGATAAGGGTTGCCACATCTTCAGCGCTTAGCTTGAAGTATTTGTTGCTACGATCCAGGTTATAGGTCAATTCGCGCTTGAAAATATCGGTTTTACGCAAGTAAGCTGTTCCCTCTTTCGTTTTAATTTTATCTGGATTCTTTGGAATGCCTTTCAGGGCATCCATGTAGGTGTCTAGTTCGTAATTTAAGCAGCATTTCAATCGACCGCATTGCCCAGATAGCTTGTCGGTATTGATACTCAATTGCTGATAACGAGCAGCACCTGTGGAAACGCTTTCAAAGTCGCTGAGCCAGGTTGAACAACAAAGTTCTCGCCCGCATGAGCCCATACCACCGATACGACCCGCTTCTTGGCGTGCACCGATTTGGCGCATTTCGATTTTTACCTTAAAGGCTCCAGCGTATTGTTTAACCAGTTCGCGGAAATCTATTCGGTTTTCTGCGGTGTAGAAGAAGGTCGCTTTTTTGCCATCTCCTTGATACTCTATATCCCCGATTTTCATATCGAGTTCTAAGCTACGCGCGATTACCCGAGCCTTAACCAACATTTGTTTTTCCTTACTTCGAAGTTCGCGCATAAGCTCCGCATCTTCTTCAGTTGCCTTGCGCAATATATTACGAATGTTATCGGCTGTTTCCTTAACATCCTTCTTTTTCATTTGGATTTTCACCAGCTCGCCCGTTAATGCCACTTCGCCCAGGTCATAGCCTTGAGATGCATCAACGATTACAAAGTCTCCACGGAAAAGGTCTAGTTTTTTATCGTTGCGATAAAAAGCCTTTCGAGAGCCGTTCTTAAAACTGATTTCTACGAGATTGAAGTTGTAATTGTCAGACAAGGGAATGTCTGCAAACCAATCAAAGGTGTTCATTTTATTACATCCTCCGGAACTACATCCGCCTGAGGAACCACATCCTGCTGTTGAGCACGCCATCTTTCACTTTATTTGGACTTTCCCAACTGGGGGGAAAGAAATATTATAAATCAAACACGATTGGAAGGAAAGCCTTACAGGGCTTTGATTTTCATGCTTGCACCAAGGAAGGCAATTTTTCCATTGGCATTCCTTACAATTTGATAGTGCAAGTTATTGATTATTTGAGAAATCTTTAGCATTTTTTCCCAAGTAATTGTGTCGACCATTTTGATCGCCACGCTTTCTTCGGCTGGCTGTAATTTACTGCGCAAACCATTCTTTGCCGCCAGTCCTTCCCGAATGAAAAACAGGGCATATTGAAGGAAGGCTTTTTGGTTTTGACGACCCGAGCTACCCATTTGTTCTGTCCAATTGACCAGCCCTTGGGCGAATGGTAAAGAAGGTCGTGATTTTTGTTGAATGATGAACAAAAGCCATTGCCGGAAGTCTTCAAAGTAGTTATTGGCGGTTTGACCAATTAAGGCTTTGGCTTCTATCCAGTTGCCATCGGCAATTTGTGCCATGCGCAGCGCATCATTTGACTCAATTTGATGCTGATTTTGCAGCTGTTTTGTGATATCTTCCAAGGCCAGTTTACTAAACTTGACGAGTTGGGTTCGGCTCAAAATAGTAGGTAAAATAGCTTCTTGGGCTTGCGCGATAAGGATAAACACCGTATTGGCTGGAGGTTCTTCGATCAATTTCAGCAAGCGATTACCTTCTTTTGCGAGGTATTCTGCTCCCCAGATAATTTGCACTTTATATTTCCCTTCGAAGTGACGCAGGGAATGTTGCCGGATGATTTGATTGCACTCTTCCGCAGTGATATTGCCTTGCTTATTTTCATTGTCGAGTTGGGCAATCCATTCGGGATAGGTGTAGTAAGTGTCTTCAGCGATAAAGCTTCGCCATTTTTCGATGTCGCTTCGAGCCAATGTCCTAGCGCCTACAGTGGGATAGGTATAAAACATATCCGGGTGGGCTAGTTTTTTGGCTTTTACGCACGATGCGCACGTTCCACAGCTGTCTTCAGGGCCAGGATTTTCACAATTAAGGTATTGGGCAAAGGCCAGGGCCATACTGAGTTTGCCGGTTCCTTCAGGGCCTAAAAAGAGCATTGCCTGACTCACCTTGTCGTTTTGCGCCGACTGGATGAGTTGCTTTTTAAGTTCTTCTTGACCGATGACCTGGGAAAACTGCATGATAGTGTAAAGTTACATGCTTGAAGGGTTTTATTGACATGGGGGCTTTCATTTTTTTCT
>JAFMKE010000147.1 GCA_017853115.1 Verrucomicrobiota bacterium | reverse complement strand
TCATTGTCATATCAATAACAAACTTGGTAAACTTGTTGTATGGCGGATGTAAGAGCTGGGACATGCTAAAAGGCAAATGTTGGCGCATCACTGCACGTTCATTACTAAAATCAATAAATCCCCATTTACCATGACTTTTTCCAATACCCGAATTATTGATTCCGCCGAAGGGCAGGTTCGGCTGCGTAATATGTAGAATGGTATCGTTCACACAAGTGCCACCTGCAGTACTGTGCTCCATGATGTAGCGAATATTCTTCTCTTTTTTGCTAAAGATATATAAAGCCAGTGGACGCTCTTTTTCATTAATGATTGCCAAGGCTTCTTCCAAAGAAGAGAATCCAATCAATGGCATAATTGGACCAAATATTTCCTCATGCATGATTTTGGAATCAACACTTACATCGTTTAGAATTGTCGGGTCAATATAGTTTTCACTATCGTCGTAGTTTCCACCGATAGCAACCGTAGCACCTCTCTCCACTGCATCGTTGGTTAATGCTTGAACGCGCTTATAATGCTTGGCATTTACGATTCGGCATAAATTACCACCGCTCATTCGGGCATCTTTGTCCGCGCCATATTTTTTTTCAATTTCAGCCTTCATGGCTTCCACTAATTTACTTTGGATCTTTTTGTCGACGAGGATGTAATCTGGCGCGATGCAGGTCTGCCCTTCGTTTAGGTATTTTCCCCAAACAATTTTTTTCGCAGCCTCGAAAATGTTTGCTGTTTCATCCATTATCGTTGGACTTTTACCTCCCAGTTCAAGTGTACAAGTTGTCAAGTGCTTACTTGCCGCTTCCATAACTATTTTGCCTACCATTGGACTGCCGGTGAAGTGAATATGGTTAAACTTCATCTCGAGAAGTTCACTCGACACTTTATGATCTCCTTGGATAACCGCTACTTCATTTTCTTCAAAAACTTTAGCTAGGATTTCCTTTACTAAAGCCGAGGTGTGTGGAGTAAATTCTGATGGTTTTAACATCACAGCATTCCCAGCCGCAATGGCATAAATAATCGGCGAAACAGCCAAGTAAAAAGGGTAATTCCAAGGAGTAATCACGAGGCAATTTCCTTTCGGTTCATATTGTATGTAGGCCGACGAACCGAGCAGCGTGATTGGCACATCAACATCCTCCCGCATCATCCAGTCTTCGAAGTGAGCGAGTGTGTGCTTGATTTCGGCTATAGTGGGATATACCTCTGATATATCTGATTCTAATGGAGGTTTTTGAAAGTCGGCGTATAAGGCATCTTGAATTTTCGTTCGGTAATCAAAAACAATTTTCTTAAGTGCTTTTAACTTCTTTTTTCGTTGTCTTGCTGTCGAACTTCGTAATACCTGAAGGTTTTCTTTTTGTGCATTAAAAACTTCCTGTATTCTCGTACTGCTGTCATTTGTGCTCTTTGGTATCTCCTTTACAGCGGCTTCCATCGTATTTTCTGCCATGGTAGTATGTTTAGGCTAAAGATAGTACAAAAAACAAAGATTTATAGCAATGCAATCACCCAATTTATCTAGGGTTTCGATAGTAGCTTAAGGAATTTTGGGTAACTAATTTTTATTCAAGGAGCTCTTTTCTTTTTCTTCCATTGGCCAAATTAAAGACGCAACGACAGCAATTATTAGCACTCCTCCCACAATACCTAAGGATACGGGTGATGGGATGTGATAGAATGGATTAATGAGCATTTTCACCCCGATGAATGCTAAAATGATAGCTAAACCATAATGCAAACGACTAAACATGTGGATGAAATTAGCTAGTAAGAAGTATAAACTTCTCAAGCCAAGAATAGCAAAAATATTGGAGGTGTACAGAATTAAAGGATCATCGGTAATCGCAAAAATTGCAGGAATTGAATCCACTGCAAAGAGCAAATCTGAAAATTCAATTACGCCAACAACAACTAAAAGAGGAGTAGCTACTCTAAAGCCATTTTCGATAGTGAAAAACTTGTCGCCATCGAACTCTTGACTAACCTTAAATAATTTATGAATAATGCGAGCACCTGCACTCTGGGAGAAATCTTCATTATCTTGATTATCTTCTTCAACAAACCATGACTTGATTCCGGCATAAATAAGGAAGCCACCAAACAAGGTAAGTACAGCATTGATGTGGCGTACCTCTCCAAAAATAGTGATATCAGGTAAATAGGTTAACTTGATTAAACCCACTCCAGAAAAAATAAAAATGGCACGCATAATTAATGCGCCAAGAATACCCCAAAAGAGTACTTTGTGTTGATAGGCTTTAGGCACTTTGAAGAAACTAAAGACCAAAATGAATACGAAAAGATTGTCGACAGATAAGGCTTTTTCTATCCAGTAGGCCGATTGGAATTGGGTAAAGGTTTCAAAGCCTTGGGTAAAGTAGATATACCCACTGAAAATCATTGATAAGCCTATCCATGCAATCGTCCAAAGGATAGCTTCTTTGTTGCTAATGACATGACTTTTTTTGTTGAAAACCCCTAGGTCGAGTAAGAGCATTACGATAATAACAACTGAAAATATGATCACACTAAGTGGGTTGCTAACAAAGCTTTCCATGAATTATAAGTAAAATATTATCTTACAAAGATAGCAACTTAAGCGATAACGTATGAAAAAACGCTAAATACCCAAAGCGAGTTTTTTACCTAATTCGGAACGGTTTTTATTATTGATTTTTGTTCAGCTTAAATCAATTCAAAGCCAGAATAGAAGTAATACTGCTTTTTAAGAAATGGTTTACTATTTTTGTTCCTTCACAAACTACTTATCATGCAAGAAAAATTTGATATACTGCGACAAAAGCGTGAAGAAGCTCTTCTGGGTGGAGGAGAAGAAAGAATAGCGAAGCAACATAAGCAAGGAAAGCTTACTGCGCGTGAGCGCATTCACTTTCTTCTGGATGAAGGCAGTTTTGAAGAAATTGGGATGCTTGTTACGCATCGCGCGACAGACTTTGGTTTAGACAAGCAAAAGTACTACGGCGATGGAGTGGTAACTGGTTATGGAACAATTCATGGAAGACTTGTTTATGTTTTCTCCCAAGATTTTACAGTATTTGGCGGTTCTTTGAGTGAAACCCATGCAGAAAAGATTTGTAAGCTAATGGATCTGGCCATGGAAAATGGTGCTCCCGTTATTGGTTTAAATGATTCTGGAGGAGCTCGGATTCAAGAGGGGGTTGTTTCTTTGGGCGGTTATGCAGATATATTCTATCGAAATACGATTGCTTCAGGAGTCATCCCTCAAATCTCTGCTATAATGGGGCCATGTGCTGGCGGTGCAGTTTATTCACCAGCCATCACCGATTTCATTATGATGGTAGAGAATACTTCCTATATGTTTGTTACAGGGCCCAATGTAGTTAAAACGGTAACCCATGAAGAAGTATCGAGTGAGGATTTGGGTGGCGCATCTGCCCATAGCACAAAATCAGGTGTCACGCATTTTGCTTGTGCAAATGAAATGGAATGCATCGAATATATTAAAACCTTATTGAAGTATGTTCCACAAAATTGTGAAGAGAATGCTCCTGTGTACTCTTATGAAATGCAAAGCGATGAGACGCGTCCCAAGTTAGATGGCTTAATTCCGGATAATCCTCAGCAACCTTATGACATGCGTGAGGTGATTGCCGAGCTTGCAGATGGTGGTGAGTTTTTTGAAGTGCATAAAAATTATGCGGAAAATATTGTTGTGGGTTTCGCTTTAATTGGTGGCAGAAGTGTTGGGGTAGTGGCAAATCAACCAGCCGTTTTAGCCGGGGTTTTAGATATAGAATCATCAAAAAAAGGCGCTCGTTTTGTGCGTTTTTGCGATAGTTTTAATATTCCTATTCTTACTTTAGTCGATGTGCCGGGCTTCTTACCCGGAACAGACCAAGAATGGAATGGTATTATCACTAATGGGGCTAAATTGCTTTATGCTTTTGCGGAAGCTACGGTTCCTAAGATTACTGTGATTACTAGGAAAGCATACGGTGGAGCTTACGACGTAATGAGTAGTAAGCACATTGGAGCCGATTTAAATTTTGCCTGGCCTAGTGCTGAAATCGCCGTAATGGGAGCCAAAGGGGCTTCGGAGATTATCTTTAGAAAGGAGATTGCAGCTGCGGAAGACCACGAGGCCAAATTGCAGGAAAAAACCGATGAATACACCGCGAAATTTGCCAATCCATATCTAGCTGCCGCAAGGGGTTTCGTTGATGAGGTGATTGAACCGCAAAATACGCGCTTGAAACTTATCAAAGGCTTTACTATGCTGGAGAATAAGGTTCGAAATCTTCCAAGAAAAAA
>JAFMKE010000146.1 GCA_017853115.1 Verrucomicrobiota bacterium | reverse complement strand
TTTTTTAATCTATTCTTAAGGTAAGCAAGCGTGGTATTTAAAAAATCATTGTCAATCGTGTATCCCGCTGCTTCAGCCTCAATAAGAAAATGAGCAGTATAAGCGGTAACCCACCAGTTTTCGCATTCATCACAATTATCCCACATCGCAATTGCCCCGTTGTACAATTGACGCATTTTTAGTTTGTTTATTGCCGCACTTATGTTATTCGCAATATTTTCTGATTGATCATCCTTTTGATATAATGCAAGCACCAAGTCGCGGTAATACAATTGAGGGAAAACCGAAGAAACAGTTTGTTCACTGCAGCCGTATGGATAACGAACCAAATAATCTAAATCTTTAGCAAACTCCAGCATAGGGTTTTTACTAATCACCAACTTCCGATCTAGGGTTTTTGGAAGAAAATTACCCTCGCTATTATCGAAAACTATCTTTTCGCCAGCACCAACACTTCCAGATTCATTCTCTTTAATTAAAGGACTTGAAGGACGTAAAGCAATATTTGTAGTCTCTTTGAAAACCTCACCAAATGCGGAGCTTTTTACTTCTATCGTGCCATTGCCCAATGCAGACTCAGCATAGACTTTGTATACAACACGTCCCTCAGACTTTTTCTCGATATTTAAGTTTTGGGTAGATGAACCTAAAATTTTCAGAGGTCCCGTTACATTTATACTTGTTTTTGCATTTACCCCATCCTCGGTTGTGTTACTGAAAGTACTCGAAATATACGCTGTATCACCAGGACTTAAGAATCTTGGAATGGATGAGCTGATTACGATTGGATCAGCAACAATAATTTGCTTGTCTTCACTTCCAAAAGCATTGCCTTTATGATTAACAGCCATAATTCTCAAACTTCCCGAGAATTGAGGAATATCCACTTCGAAATTTGCCTCACCAAGCGAATTTGTTTTCATTAAACCACTCCAATAACTGACTAATTTCACTCGATCATTCTGAAATGGATTTACGAGTTTACTCATATTGAACCCCTCATCTCCTCCACTCGAATTGGATGAGCTTATTTCCGGAAGTAGAAAGGGATACACATCTGCTGACCGAACTTGTAAGGCACGCTTCTGGTAGAAATAGTTATAAGGGTCAGGAGTCGAATAATTACCGACTTGAAGAATTCCCTCGTCAACAACAGCTATACTGACCATAGAATTTGGCGCTCCTTTTACAGTAACTTTCTGTGTAGTATTCGATCTAGATTCACTAACCGATAAAATATCAATGTCAATATTTCTTCTCTCATCTTTTACACTAATCGATTGAAAACCATGAGCAACAGTCAATGGAAACTCGGTCGATTCATGCGGCTTAAACAAGGTGGCTGTTATATATACATTGGGTAAAAAATCTTCCCGGATTGGCATCCTATATTCTGCTGATCGTTTGTCTGTAGTTAAATAAAAATGTTCTAAAACATCTTCACCTTCTACGGTGACTAAAATCTTTCCCTGGAATGGTGTTTTAAACAAAATCTTAGCTATTTCTCCCGGCGCATAGACTTGCTTATCTAATTCAATATCTATTCGACCTTCATTATCTACTTCAAAAGAACTCAAGTATGTTCGACCATAACCATAAGCATAGAAACCTTGACTTACATACTTACCATTAACTTCAGGATTATATACTCTCACTTCATATTCTCCAGAAACCAAAGGAGTATAACTAAACGTGGTTTCACCATTCAGTGTAATAGTTTGATCAACCAATACTTTCTCTACCTTGTTTGATTCATACCGGAAAAAAGAACTAGACTTATTCAATACTGTCTGATATTCGTGTTTAATAACCTGCACTTTCGCTTGTTCTCCACTCTTCGCTTTACCATCTTTATCTACAACTACCACAGGAATTTTAAGTGCGGTATTTGTAGCCATATAATAATCAATATGGCCTAAACCATAAAACAAGTCCTGTGTATAAATATCAATAACATCTTTACGGTTAACTGGGCGACCAGTTTCGTCAAAAACCGTGATTAACGCCGTAGCTTCGACAACTCCCATATTGGCATAATCATCATACACACTAATCGTCTCAACTGCCTTTCCTTGAGCATCCGTTTTACCCTCCCAAAAATCAATTTCAAAGTAACGATCTGTATTGCGTATATTGAAAGAATAATCGGTGTAATCTTTTGGACTAAAATATTTATTACGATAACTTACTTCCACCTGGTAATTGCGATTTGCCGCTGGTGGGCCATATAAATTTTCGGCTTCGATAGTTAAATCTGCTTCCGTAATTTCCGACGTGAGTTCTACTTGACTAAGGGATGTATTGACTTTAATTCTATCCGGCATAAACTCTTCGATCAGTACATTTTTTGATCCCAACAAAACATCGTTGGAAGTATAAAGGTAGATCGTATACAAGCCAGTTGGATCATCTAATTCGGTGTTAAAGTTCGCATCCAAACTCCCCTCATTATTTAAGCTTTTTTTGATTGAATTCAACTGCTTCCCCATCGGGTTGACTATTTCAACTCGAAGTGGTAGATTGCCAGGAGAAATCCAAGACTGATTTCTTACTATTGCTGCAAAATGGACTGTTTCTCCCGGACGATAAACATTACGTTCTAAATAGATAAAAGTTTGTAAGCCATTCGGCAAATCACGATACCCCCCTACATCAAACCGAGCAGTTTCTACGCGTCCATCATAAAGATTTAATATGCTAAATTCCTTATTGTAAGCAGCCGTAATAAGGGCTGGTTCGAAGCCTTTAAAATTGCTATTTTTTAAATTCAGCACCAAGCTGCCATCAGCATTGGTAAATCCTTCCGCTATCAATTGGTTATTTCTTCCAAAGGCTTTCACTTTTACCCCTTTTAAAGACTCTGCTGTACTTAGGGAATTTACAAAAACATGAATCTTGTTTTGGCCTTTTTTAGCTATCAGCCCTAGGTCACTTTTACTTATATATTTGCCATCTTTTAGCCAGTAATTTTCCGTTGATTGAACTTGAACAAAGTAAATTCCTTTATATTCTGCCAGCTCATCTTTGAAGTCAAAACTTAAGAGAGAAGAACTTCCATTTTTGGGTAAATCCTTGGTTTGATAGGTCTTCTCCCAAAGCAATTCTTTCTTCTGCATTTCACCATAGTAATAATCGCTATTGTCATAGTAATCGTAATAATACGAGCTATTTAGATCCGCATTCAACACATTACTTTCATACAATTTGTAGACTTTAACTTTCACCTCTGGTACATTAATAATACGAACAGCTATTTGTTGGTTGCCTAAGGCAGAAAGGTACATTCCTTTGGAATTCTCAAATTCTATTGAAGGCTGTAATTCCCCGAATGTCAGTTCAGTCTGATAACTGGTGTTAAGTGTTCCACCTACAAGTCCTTTCAAACCTTTATTTAGCTTCAAGCTATATTTCGTACTTACATCAAAATCCTCACTTTGAAGAATTAACTTATTTTCTTCGACACTAACAGAATAATTAATTTCAGGCGTGAGCTCAATGAAAGACTTGGCGCTCTCAAAAGCAATTTCCTGCGATGTATGAATAATAATTTCTCCTTTTAGACCATCGTGATCCGCTTCAGTTTCCAACACATCAATTTGGTAAGGCGACTTTAAGATCAAAAGCTCATTCACATCTTCAGGCATTGCGTTACTTCCACCTATGGGAATCAACCCTTTCTCTAGAGTGAGGTCGAAATTGTAATCAATATCTTCTGGAAAAAACTCAGCAAGTAAAAAACTAACGTAAGCACTTTGCTCATCGCTTAACAAATCCAATTCAAAATCTTTCCCATTCAATGACAAAACAATATTGTCAGCAAGATCAGCGGTGTTGATGGGGTAATTAAATTGCATTTCCAATTTGGCCGAAGTAGAACCACTTTCATCAAGAAACCAATGCAAATTAGCTGATTCTAACTTTAAGCCAGTAGTGTAAAATGACAACTCGGGTAAATCAGTTGATTTAAACGTGCCGTTTAATTCCAAAAGGGCATCGTTAAACTCACCAGTAAAATTGGTCGCTGGGGGCAAGGGACTATTTGGAGTAAAACTCAACTCACTCGCTGAGGTCCAGCGAAATTGGCCTTCAATCGGTGGATTAAATGAAATATATTCGTCTTCAATCCATGTGTAATGGATAGAGTCAGGAGCAATAACCTGATTGAAACTAAAACTTAAATTACCAAGACTTGGCACTTCCCCATCAGCATTTGTAAAAGAAAGTGTAATTTGATTTTTATTTTTACCACAAGAAACTAGCAATATTAGTAGGATGGCAAAGAATGTACAAAGTCGGTTCATTTAATGGGTATTTTAGTTGCTTAAAATTAG
>JAFMKE010000145.1 GCA_017853115.1 Verrucomicrobiota bacterium | reverse complement strand
TTCGAGCGATTACCCGCAAAGTCGACCACGATGATTTCATAGATTAAATCTTGAGTAGGCGGGCAAGGACCTGCACCGCATTTACAAAATACGGGAGGAACAACCACGTCAATTTCACCCGAAACTGCTTTGATATCGCCTGTCGGTTCTAAATCCGGAAGCTTTAGAATAACGTAGCAACTATCGCGCTGGTCAATCAAGAAACAATCAAAGTTCGGGTTGTTGATACAGGCATTTGGACCGATGTAAGAACATTGGTTATTGCAGGTATCCGAGCTTGATTTATCTCTACCTAAATCGCCGTCACCATCGGTGAAAGAGAAGCTGAGTGTTAACGAGTCGAACTCATTGACCTGATTTTTTGAAACACCGATGTACTCAATGACCGGTTCGTTGGGATAGTCCGGTTCTGTGACACATGCAGTTAAGCATGTTAATAAGAGCCCGAGCGTAAATAGGTGAAATTGCTTTTGCATACTAACTTTGCAATAATAACCAATTTTTGAGGAAAATAGTATAATGACCAGCATTGATATTTTCGGTGAATCACAGGCTTTTGAACATAAAGCCTTGGAAATATTTCGTTTTCAAGCGCAAGAGAATCCAGTGTATCAATCCTACTTATCAAACTTAAAAATAAACCCTCAAACGATTACAAAACTGCAGGATATTCCTTTCCTCCCCATTGCTTTGTTTAAAACGCATCGCGTACTATGTGATCATTTAGAGGTAGATCGTGTTTTTCAGAGTAGTGGAACTGGCGGTGAACGCAGCAAGCATTTTCTAGCAGATACCAGTTTGTATGAGGCGAGCTTCATCATCAATTTTGAGCGAGAATTTGGGTCGCTCGATGAAATTTGCATTTTAGGTTTATTGCCTAATTATCAGGAGAATCCGCATTCGTCCTTGCTTTACATGATGAATGAACTCATGGAACGCACGCAGTCGAATGGAAGTCAATATTTGAGTTTGGAACAAGGTGATTTGAAGCAGGTTTTGCAAAAAGCCAATCAGTCGCAGTTAAAAACTATTTTGGTAGGGGTAAGTTTTGCTTTGATAGATTTGGCCGAACAATTGCCCATGGATCTGAGTAATCTGATTATTATCGAAACTGGGGGAATGAAAGGTCAACGCAAGGAGATTACCCGAGATGCTTTGCACGGCCAATTGAAAAAGGCATTTAATCAGAAGCAAATCATGTCGGAATACGGGATGTGTGAATTGCTGAGTCAGGCTTATTCAAAGGCTGACGGTATCTTCAGGAGTCCACCTTGGATGAAGGTATACACTCGACCCTTGCAAGATCCATTTGGGGCAATGGAACTGGAACGAACCGGCGTGGTAAAGATTATTGATTTAGCGAATATTTATTCCTGTTCATTTATCGAAACGGAGGATTTGGGGAAGGTGTATAAGGATGGTTCTTTTGAGATATTGGGACGTCTAGATTATACACAGCTCAGGGGATGTAACCTCATGTTTCAGTCAACATAAAAATTGTTGTGTTATCTTCATCGAATGAAATGGGTGTCGGTATATAACAACTTTTTTCAGCGCTACTTTCCCAGTCCATTGAGCATTGCGCTATTACTCAGTTTATTTAGTTTTCTATTGGCTTTAGTTTTCACAAAAGGCAGTACGTCTTTTGTTGATTATACCCTTGAACTGGCGGATTATTGGTACGGTGGCCTTTTCAAGTCTTCCTTGCTTGAGTTTACCGTACACATGATGTTGATTCTCGTTTTGGGTCATATTATTGCACTTTCTCCACTTGCCACACGGATTATAGATAAAGTTTTGGTTTTTTGCGATTCCACGGCGAGGTCGGCGTTCTTGGTTAGCCTCTTAACAATCCTTGTTGCTTACTTTAATTGGGGTTTTGCTTTAATTTTCGGAGCTATTTTTGCGCGTAAAGTAGGCGAGAAATTCGCCAAGGAGAGAAAAACCTTAAATTATCCCATGGTTGCAGTTGCAGCATACGCAGGTATGATGGTTTGGCATGGAGGTTTGTCGGGATCCGCGCCAATAACAGTAGCCGGAGAAAGCCACACCTATGTATCTCAAATAGGGGTTATAAGTATAGCTGAAACGCTTTTTAGCAGTATGAATGTGTTTAACTCGATAGTTTTGCTTTTAGCAGTTCCCTTGTTCTTTTATTTTATGGGTAAGCGAAATCCTGGATTCCAAGTGCCTTCTATTCAATGGAAGGAAACTAACGTGAGCAGCGAAAATCTGGCAGCTTTACCTGCCGAACGTTTTGAGTCGAAACCCTTGGTTGGATGGGTTTTCGGTGCTATGTTCTTGTTGTATTTTATCTATCTGTCTGTGGCTAAAGTTCAGGAAGGAGCAAGTTTGTTAAGTGTACTTAATCTTCAGAGTACCAATCTTTTGTTGTTAGGATTAGCTTTTCTTTTACAAGGCAGCATGAAGAATTTTTTATCTGCTGTTAATGAAGCCATCGGCGATGTTAGTGGTATATTGATTCAGTTTCCTTTGTATTTCGGAATTATGGGAATCATTCAAGGCAGTGGCTTGGCAGGGATGATAGCTGGTATGTTTACGAGTTTTTCCAATGAGATCACACTACCTATATTCACCTTTTTTAGTGCAGGTATTTTAAATGTATTTGTTCCCAGCGGCGGTGGACAATGGCAGATTCAAGCGCCGATAATCATAGAGTCTGCAGTGCAAAGTGGAGTAAGTATGCCCAAAATGATTATGGCCATGTGCTATGGCGATCAGCTGACTAATATGCTTCAGCCTTTTTGGGCGTTGCCTTTACTTGGTATAACTCAGCTTTCAGCAAGGGATATTTTGCCTTATTGCTTATTGATCTTCTTTTTAGGTCTGGCCATTTTTATGCTTTCTCTTTTGTTGTTTTGATATTGCAATAAAAATAAAGATATTTGCAACTCAATTGCATTAAGAGTTGTTAAGCTATTATGAAATCAAAAGTTGCCGAACCACATCAACATGATCATAAAGGATTGAAAATTTCTGTTTTTCTATCTGTTTTGTGCTTGATTCATTGCATAAGTTTTCCCATCCTTATTGTTTTACTTCCTTTTTTTAATATTGCTTTTCACCCACCGCATTGGATAGAATATTTATTGCTGGGATCAACGGCTGCCTTGGGCTATTACTCGATGCGCCATGGATTTAGTTTACATCATCATTTCAAATATCCGATTTTACTTTTTACCTTAGGGATTGTTGGAGCGTTCAGTGTTCATTTGTACTTCGAACATGCCACTAACTGGTGGATAATCAGTCTTGAAGTATTTTTTGCAGCATTGATTGCCATCTCCCAGATTATTAATTATCGATTGACCAATACCCATGCGTGTACGGTTGCACATTGATTATGGCTGAAAAAGTAAAAAGAAGAAAAACACAGGCGAAAACGGCCATTGTTGATATCCTTAAGCAATCAACTCAGGCGATGACGCATCAAGATATTGAGCTTGCCTTGGATGGCTTGTGTAATCGCGTGACGATATATAGGGTGTTGGATCGTCTGGTTAAGGAAGATTTAGCACACAAACTAGTTGATGTCGACGGTGTAACGAAGTACCTGGCATGTAGGGATTGCGGAGAAAATCATTTGCATCACCATGTTCACTTTTCTTGCGAGCAATGCGGTGAGTTAACCTGTCTATACCACGTAGTCCCCAAATTCACTTTACCCGAAGGTTATCACTTGAGTGAGGTCAACTTTACGGTTCGTGGTGATTGCCCAAAATGCAGCGCTACTTCTTCTGCAGCAGAATAAATAATTCATTGCCAGATCTCGGCGCAATGGAGTTATAAGCCGTTTCCATGTAATGGATATGAAACAAATCCGAAAATAAATTTTGATACTCTTCAGCGTTTCCCCCAAATGGAGGCTGATCATCGTTTAATGGCACTTGGAATAGTAGTCCCATCAACTTAGCATTTGGCTTCAATAAACTGTGCATTTTTTGCACGTATTCAGCACGCAAGTGGGGCATGAGCGCACAAAAAAAGGTTTGCTCTACAACCAAGTCAAACTGACCATCAAGGTCAAAAAAGTTTTGGACATGCAAATGCTCGCTTGGAAAAGAAGGAATTCGTTCTTGAATATTTTCAATGGCTTTTGGCGCCCAATCCACTACATGAACATTTTCGAATCCTCTTTTATGTAAATATTCGGCTTCATGGGCATTCCCTGCACCAGGAATCAATATTTTCATTGATCGGTCGACGAGTTGATCGAAATAAGCTTTTAAAGGCGGGGAGGCCTCCCCCAAATCCCATCCTGTAGCATTTTCTAGATAGCGCTTTTGCCAGTACTGCATATTATTCACATCCACAACAAGAAACTTTG
>JAFMKE010000144.1 GCA_017853115.1 Verrucomicrobiota bacterium | reverse complement strand
TCGGTTCCTATCGATTCAGCTTTTAAAACCTTTGCCTCCAGAACCATAATTTTAAGAACCTTCTCAGCTTGTTTTGTTAACGGTAAGCTTCGGGAATCATGTATTTTCTTAGCATTTCGATCTTTTAATGAGTTCTCAATAGCTCTGCGTAAAAGAACAGGATTAATTTCTAATGATTTCAAGACTTTTACTGCCACATTGTCATTGTCTCTTAATAAACCCAATATGAGGTGCTCGACGCCAATCGTATCATGATTGAGTCGCAAAGCCTCTTCTCTACTGTTAGAAATGACTTCTTTAACCTCGGGTGAAAATTTTGCTTCCATATATATTATTAAGCTTCAAAAATTAAGCCATTTCGACTTTCTGAACGTCTAAAATAAGGCTTATATTCTGCCTAAAAATCTTTTTTTCAATAATTTAGTTCACATTGATTTGTGAAATATCTACAATATTGATTATTTTTGGATTGAACCCTTTATTTCCTAAAAGTTTGGACTATGAAATATGCGATTACGAAAGAAGAGCGATACGCAACTATTGCCCCCGCAGAGGAGAATTTAACGGCTACTTTTGCCCCAGCTTTGAAGACGGAATTTGTCCTCTTGAATAATGAGGGTTTTCACAATATTATTTGTGATTTAAGCAGTGTGAATTACGTTGATTCTTCGGGTTTGAGTGCTTTTCTAGTGGGAAATCGTATTTGTCTTGAGAAACGAGGGATGTTTGTCTTATGTAATATTAGTGAATCACTTGAAAGCCTACTCGCCTTATCCAAGTTGGATAGTATACTCAATGTTGCGCCTAGTCTGAGCGAAGCCATAGATTTGGTTTTGCTTCATGAATTAGAAAGAGATTTAAGAGATTAATCAATGGCTGAGTATACGCTCACCATTCTGGGAAGTAATTCTGCTGTTCCAGCGCATGATCGTTATCCTACCGCCCAATTTTTAAAACATAAGCAGTCAAGTTTTCTCATTGATTGCGGTGAAGGAACTCAGTTTCAACTAAATAAGTACCACATAAAACGTGGCAACCTAAACCACATATTTATTTCCCATATGCATGGCGACCATTATTTTGGTCTAGTTGGCTTGTTGAATTCATTTAAATTAAACAATCGGCAACATGAATTGCATATCTACGGACCGCCAGAGTTAGATGCTATCATTCGTTTGCAGGCAGATTATACCGATGCACAATGGCCTTATCCGATTTTTTTTCATCCACATTCATTTGAGGGAGTTGAGGTGCTCATGGAAAATGATAGTATTCGCGTACATTCAATTCCTTTAAAACACAAGATTCCGTGTAATGGCTTTTTGTTTCGCGAAAAACCAAAGTTGCGAAAGATTGTTGCTTCAAGTATGGAGAAATATGGCGTGCATCATGAAGAGATTCTCGCCATTAAAAAAGGTGGAGATTTTGTTGCCGCATCAGGCGAAGTGATAGCAAACGCATTGTTGACAGAGGATTCTTCGCCTTCATATAGCTATGCCTATTGTTCAGACACAATGTATGATGAGGATCTAGTGCAATATGTGCAAGGTGTTGATGTCTTATACCATGAAGCGACTTTCAAAAGTGACAGTGAGGATAAGGCGCTATTGCGTTTTCATAGCACGGCACGTCAAGCAGCGTTGATTGCAAAAGCTGCAAATGTAGGTCAACTTATAATAGGGCATTACTCGGCAAAGTATAAAAAACTAGATGAACTGCTGACAGAAGCACGAGAAATTTTCCCCAATACTGAACTAGCCCTGGAGGGTAAAGTTTTTGATATACCAGCCTGCTAGACTCTCTTTAAGTCGTACTTCTCTATCTTGTTGTATAAGTGACTGCGCTGGATATCCAAAATGTCTGCAGTCTTTGAAACATTCCAAGAGTTTTTCTTCAACTTGTCTTCAATAAACATGCGTTCCATGTATTCCTTAAAATCCTGGAATTTTTCAAACTGATCGAAAAGCATTTTTGGTGATTTTGCACTTACCGCATTAGATACATAGTTACTTACATCTTCATCCGTAATCTTTTCACCGCTAAGTATAACTAAACGCTCTACGATGTTGCGCAACTCACGAATATTTCCTGTATAATCGAACTGCGAAAGTACTTCAAAAGCAGAAGGCGTAATCTTTTTAATAGGCATACCATAGTCTTCGCAAATCTCTTTTACGAAGCGATCGGCTAATAAAGGAATATCCTCTTTTCTTTCATTAAGGGATGGAACGTGCAATAATATAACGCTGAGACGGTGGTAAAGGTCCATTCGGAATTTCTTTGCATCTATCTCTGCTAGTAAATCTTTGTTGGTTGCTGCAACAACACGTACATCTACTTTAATTTCCTTATCGCCACCGACGCGGGTAATTTTTCCTTCTTGCAAAGCCCTTAAAACTTTGGCTTGCGCCGACAAATCCATGTCACCAATTTCATCAAGAAAAAGAGTTCCTCCATTGGCTTGTTCAAATTTCCCAATCCGCTGTTTGATTGCTGAGGTGAAGGCACCTTTTTCGTGACCAAACATTTCGCTTTCTATCAATTCGGAAGGAATAGCTGCACAGTTGAGTTCCACTAGTGGGCCTTTTGCTCGATTGCTTTTTTCGTGTATCCATCTAGCTACAAGTTCTTTACCTGTCCCATTTTCGCCGGTAACCAACACACGTGCATCTGTTGGGGCCACTCGTTCGATTGTCGATAAAATCTTTTTAATCGCCGGGCTATCACCTACAATATCTCTGCTCTTTGAAACTTTTCGTTTCAACACTTTCGTTTCTGTGATAAGGTTTGACTTATCTAGAGCGTTACGAACCGTAATTAAGAGACGATTTAAATCAGGTGGCTTTTGTAAATAATCGTAAGCTCCTTTTTTTACACACTCTACAGCGGTTTCGAGGGTTCCATGACCAGAAATCATGATAAATGGCGTGTCTGGATTTTCAGCTGATGCTTTTTCCAAAACTTCAATACCATCCATTTTCGGCATTTTGATATCGAGTAAAACGACGTCGTAATAATTATTCATAATCATTTCGTAGCCTTTAGCTCCATCTTCAGCCTCTTCTACTTTATATTTTTCGTACTCTAGAATTTCCTTGAGGGTATTCCGTATACTTTTTTCGTCGTCGACTATCAATATTTTCGCCATCTGTTGTGTGGGTTTAGAAGTGTACAAAATTATGTACAATTCAACTGGGAAACAAATAATTGTCTCGAGAAATAAACATCTTAGTGGATAAAAAAAAGCAGGTCTATAAGCCGGGTTCTGTATCCGCCAGCTGGCGGATGCTCATTATTTATCTCGTCCCGCTATTACTAGTGGGATCTAGCTGTCTACCCACAGGATCGGACTAGCTATCCTCAAACTCCTGCTTACTTGACATTGCAACGCTATGGGTTTACTCACACAACATGTCACCACGCTATGTCGTGGGCTCTTACCCCACGTTTTCACCTTTACCCGCCAACTGACGGACAGTTATTTTCTGTAGCACTTTCCTTCCCGATAAATCGGGAACTGGCCGTTAACCAGATAGCTGCTATATGTTGCCCGGACTTTCCTCTATTCCTGAATACTCAGGAGTAGCAATGAGCCGACCTGCGGTGTAAAGATAATTTAATTTTGAATGACTGCGTTTTCAACGATGAATAAAAGATTAATTACATTTTGAATAATGGAAATCTTGTAGGGACCAATTTTCAGCTTTTCTAATTCACTAATTTGAGTAGTTTTGTCTTGTGAGAAAAATGCGATGGCAATTAGCTCAATTCTTTGAATTTCGTTGGTGGAAAAATTACTTGCGTGGTAAATCGCCTAATGAATACTTGGAATGGAAGAGGGAATATTGGATGGATTTTCTACAATCACTTGACCTGAAACTTGACCATATTTCGTATCCAGCCATTGATATTGGTTGTGGTCCCGCAGGCATGTTTATGATACTTCCAGGTGAAGTCACAGCAGTAGACCCCTTGCTTACATCCTACCAAGAATTACCTATTTTTAATCAATCAAGCTATGCTAAAGTGAACTTTGTTCATTCATCTTTTGAAGATTTTGCAAGTGAAAAGCAGTTTAACACTATTTTTTGTTTGAATGCAATCAATCACTTTATAGATATCGAAGCAAGTTTCGGTAAACTCGCTGAGTTAAGCACAGAACAAGGGCAGTTAATCATTTCTATAGATGCTCATAATCACGGTTTTTTTAGAAAATTATTTAGCTGGGTTCCTCTAGATGTTTTGCATCCACATCAATATACTTTACCTGAGTACGAGGCGTTTATCGAAGCTGCTGGGTTTCGTATAGAAAAGAAGGTGCTGAGTCAGCAACGATTTTTCTTTGATTATTGGATTATCAAAGCT
>JAFMKE010000143.1 GCA_017853115.1 Verrucomicrobiota bacterium | reverse complement strand
ATAAGGAATTAGGGAGTCTGGCTGCACCGAGTCCAGTGCCACCGGCAGACAGTGCAGCGTAACAATTAGGGTTCCGAACCTTTTGAAGGTTCGGAACCCTTAAAATAAAAAAGGGTCCGAAAATTCGGACCCTTTTTTATAGTCTACTTTTTTTCTTTAACGAATCATGTAAGAAATACCTACAGAGAACTGTCTTCCCGGATTAAAACGCTCGAATACCTGCGGCTCGGCTTCATATGATTCATACAGTTTCTCTCTTAAATCACCAAGTATATTCTGTACGTTTACACTGGCTTTCCATCGATCTTCTTTGCCAAATTTTTGTGAAATCTTGAAGTTTAAGGCATGGAATTGTTGTTCGTATACATCTGGACGAACACCTACTCCAACAACAGCAAGACGCTTACCTTGAACGTTGTATGATAAGTTGGCCTCTAATCCAATGGAATCATTCGCGTAAGTAATGTTTGCGTTAATAATAAAAGGCGATTGTCCAAACATGTCGCGGAAGTTACCAATAGTCTCTCCATCTCTTAAATTATCTGTTCTAGATTCGAGCTCTGTTTTATCGTCGTCAGTTCCAAACATGCCATCTGCTCCTGCACCAACAATCACTTCACGCATGTCGATTAAAGACTTAACGTAGGTAACATTTGCTCCGATAGATAAATCACTCATCTTAGGTGATATCCAACCGAAGTCCTGTCTAAATTCCAGTTCTGCCCCAAACAATTGAGCAGTTCCTGCATTTCTTGGAGTAACATCATTAGGTTCTAACTCAAAACTTGAAATCTCAATTGGATTTTTAAAATGCTTGTAAAAACCGCTTACTGATATCATTTGACCTCTTTCAAAGAAGTTCTCCCAACGTAAATCAACATTCTCAATATTTGTTCTTTCTAAATCAATATTACCAATAAAACGGATTCCCGATAATGGGTCAAGAATACTTACGAATGACTTCTCCTTAAACGATGGTCTTGCAATTGTCCTGCTGTAAGACAGTCGCAAATTCATATTCTCGGTCACATTGTAGATTAAGTTTAGAGCAGGCAAGAAATCATTCTCAGAAAACACTTTTTCCCCTTCAATATCTCGATTAACTTGTTCACCCGTTAGTCGTCCGTAACCTGTTATCCAGTTATCTGTTCGTTCATAACGCAATCCGTAAATAATTTTGAAAACAGGTGCCACAGGCAATTCATTCATCACATATACTCCTCCAATATTTTGAGTAGCCGTATAGATGTTTGGATTCTCTGTTAAGCTCTCTTCTGAACGCAAATAGGTTCCAGTAGTATTCGTTGGCGTCCACAAAAAGTCATCTTCCATTAGCTCATCGCCATTACCAGTCAACTGCTCACCTGAAGTTGAATTAAAAATAAATCGAAGAATTTGATAATCCCTGTTTTTAAAGGTATTGGCAAAACCAAACTTTAATTTAGAATCTAAATTGCCCCACACTTTAAAGTCGTGCACAACATCTACTTTTGCCACCGCATTGATTTCCGTCAACTCACGGAAAAATCGCTCAGGAACAGCACCTTCTCCGTTATCCACTCTGTACTGAACAAATGAAGAATCTCCTGGTAGGTTCACTACCTCTTCAACATACGTAGTGCTTCTAATGTCTGGTTCTGTTATTTTCGATAATGTTGGTGACACCTTCCACTCCAGCTCCCATTTTTCAGGTTTTATGCTGTGCTTCCCCGATAACAATATATTGGTTACTGATCGTTGTGAGTAATCCAATACAAATTGTCTATTGTTGTTTGCATTATCCTGACTTGCTGGCTGAGTAATTTTATACTGCGCAGATCTGCTTACAGAATTTTGAGTGTGTAGTAAGTTTAATAAAAACTTACTTTTGGCTGTTTTAATTGCTCCACCTAGCATCCCACTCCACTGAACTTCCTGCTCAGATCGCTGTCCGTTAGCATACAAACTTTGTAAAAGATCCGTACTGTTTGGGTTTCCTTTAAAAGAACGGCCAAACTCAAACTTGTCATAGTTCCTAAACTGGTAGCGATAATTAAAAGCGGTGTTATATCCGATAGTCACTTTTTCTTTATCAATTTGATTTCCTTTAGAAAGCGCTATACTTCCATTTAATGGACTACGAAAGGTTGTTGGAGCCAATTGGCGATTAAAACTACCGGTGAGCTCCGTTAATCGAGGATCATCTTCTACCCTATTTGGAATATCTGTATTTTCAGGGAAAGGTAACTCCCTGAATTTATTGCCAAAACCAAAGAAAGTTCCTCCACCGCCTTTGTATCGCAAGGCGTCTTCAATCAAATTCATTCCCGTGGTGTAACCAATACTTGATGAAAATGCAAATGTCGAGCGAGCAGGGAAACTCTTGGTCGTTACATCTATCATTCCTCCAGTAAAGTCACCGGGCAAATCGGGAGTAAAGGTTTTGTATACCACGATATTATCAAGCAAGTTTGCTGGAAAAATATCCATCTGCACAGAGTTTCTGTCCGGATCTAATCCAGGAATATCTACACCATTCAATTGTGTTTTCGTGTATCTATCGCCTAATCCTCGAACGTAAACATACTTGCCGCCTTCAACGGAAACACCCGTAACACGACGGATAGCTGCTCCAGCATCGTTGTCACCAGTCTTGCTAAAAGTTTGAGCGGAAATACCATCTAGCACGTTAGCCGATTTCTTTTGAATAGTAAGTAAAGCCGTTTCACTATTCGTAATTCTTTCCGCTTTTACTACTACTTCACCAATTTGTTCTACATCGCTTCCCAATCGGATATCCACTAATTTGGTTCCTCCAGGAGTGATCACTACATCAGTAACTCTTTGTGTAGCATATGAAATGTACGAGTATAAAACGGTGTACTTGCCAGGCTCTAAACTCAAACTATAGTTTCCATCCAAATCAGTTATGGTTCCAATAGTTGTTCCTTCAATAACCACACTCACTCCGATAAGTGTTTCTCCGTTTTCATCGTCAATAACTGTTCCTCTTAATTTGCCTTGCTGACTAAAGGCAAAACTTACAAGAAACATCATTACTAAAATACTTATCGTCCTAATCATTTGCTAAATTCTTTAAACTACAAAAGACCCTTCCTTGACAGAAGGGTCTTTCGCAAAATTAATATTACTAAACTCTAATTATTATAATTTGCCATTTTGAGATGCCCAAGTCCATCCAGCGAACTTAGTCAAATCAGCACCACCAGAAACAGATGTAGAAACTGTGTTTCCACCACCAGCGATAACCGCTTCAGCCGCTGTATCGTAGCTAGCGTCAACACATCCACAAGACTCACAAGAACCAGTGTATACGCTCAAATAGTCAGCCAAAGTTCCTGTAGATTGCATTTGGTTGTCTGTCAATACCAATGTAGGCATTGCATCTGTTAAGTGAGAGTAAGCATCTGTTTTATCCATACAAGCTATAGTATCTGAGAAACTCGCTCTGATAATGATACCTCTATCAAATCCGTCGAACACACAGTTAGTGATTGTACCTTGTGCTTTAGACTTTAAGTCAGCGGCTCCACCTTCAGTACCTTCAGCGATGAAAGTCGAATTTTGAAGTGTAAACAAACCTGTTGTGTAAGTTGAATTTTCAGGACCATCAAATTCTAAAGCTTCATCAGTTCCTATACCGTCACCTGTGATTCCGTATACGTTAGAAATAGTACCTGAATAATTTTGATCTAAATCAACAGCGTCATCACCTTGGTAAATGATTGCTAAGTTACTCGCATTTACAGATCCACCGAAAAACTCGATTCCATCGTCCAAAGTAGCAACAATCTCTACGTAATCAATTGTAGTACCTGTACCAACTCCTCCTAAAGTCAAACCGTTGATTTCATTGTCATCTCCAATAGTGATACCACCGTGACGAATAGAAACATACTTAATAGTTCCAGAGTTGTCAGCATCGTTCGAACCACCGTATACACCGTAAGTCTCATCTGAAGGGATTCCCTCAATTTGTCCTTCCGTGTCACCATCTTCAGTTGATACCTTAGCGTTTCCTAAAACAATTATACCACCCCAAAGCTCATTATCAGCTTCGTCAAGGTTTGTTCCAGTAAGCATACCTGGTTGAATATTGTCTAAAACAGATGTAAAAATAATTGGGCTAGAAGGTGTTCCTTCAGCGTCAATCATTGCACCTCTTTCAATAATAAGAACAGAAGCATTTGTTCCAGTTCCTTCTTGACCTTTAATGATAGTACCTGGGTTAATAGTTAAAGTGTTACCACTTCTTACAACAACTCTCCCTTTCAATTCATAAACCTTGTCAGAAGTCCACTCAGTATCTTCCGTAATGAATCCCTGCACAACAACACTCTCTGTGTTATCTACGCAATTTCCGTCAACGCATGTTTGATTAGCACCACAAGAAACGTTTTCGCAAGGATCGTCTTCCCCGCAAGATTGA
>JAFMKE010000027.1 GCA_017853115.1 Verrucomicrobiota bacterium | reverse complement strand
CACCCCATAATTTTTGAGTATATATTTGACTCATTACCGCTTGGGTGGGCCATGGTTTTTTTCGAATATACTTCTTCACAATGACTGCTAATTATTTATTTCGAGTCTTCAAGAATTTGGATAGCAAGATACGGATTTCACAACTCAATTAACACAATTAAGCCCTCCTAACATCAAAAGCAACATGAACAGCTTATGACAAAAAAAACAATGGTAACAGCAGCATAAAATATCTATCTTTAATTTCTATTAACTAAAGCGGATGCAAAGAATATTTATCCTCGCAAGCATATTTTCCATTTATATGTGTTTTGGATTTTCACAATACGTTGATCATTGGGAAAGTGCCATATTGGACACAACGGATTGGAAATATCTTATACCAAATTTTGAACCTGACACGAACTGGCGAATGATCAACTTTGATGATTCTTCATGGCAGTCAGGACAAGGTGGTATCGGGTATGGCGATGGAGATGACAACACAATTATTCCTAGCACCATTTCTTTGTATTTGAGGAAATCATTCAACATAACTGACATTTCTAAGCTAAGTATGGGTGCCTTTCATATAGATTATGATGATGCTTTTGTAGCCTATCTGAATAATGTGGAAATTGCAAGATCCAACATTGGTTCAGTTGGTGATCACCCGACCTACAACCAAACATCCACTGCACAACATGAAGCCGAAATGTATCAAGGTGGTAATCCAAGCCAATATTTAATAGACAGTTTAACGCTGTCGAACATTCTTCAAA
This sequence comes from Verrucomicrobiota bacterium, assembly GCA_017853115.1. Taxonomy (GTDB): domain Bacteria; phylum Bacteroidota; class Bacteroidia; order Chitinophagales; family UBA8649; genus JAFMKE01. The sequence goes on along the minus strand of JAFMKE010000027.1, from coordinate 17,832 downwards.
ATGGGAATAACGTTTTATCGATTCAAGTGCATAATGCAACGCCATCCTCATCTGATTTAACAGCGAGACCATTTCTATCATTTGGAGTTTCAGATTCCAATACCTACTTCTACCCAACACCCAATTGGTTTTCAATTTTCGTTTTCAACTCCTCTAACCTTCCCATTGTAAGCATCAATACAAACGGTCAAACGATTCAGGACAATAACAGGATTGTTGCTGATATGGGGATAATATACAATAGTGGTGGAGCTAGAAATTATTTAACTGATCCATTCAATGATTATGATGGAAAAATCAGTATCGAGTTGAGAGGATCTTCTTCACAATCGTTTCCAAAAAAATCCTTTAGTCTTGAGACGCAGGACTCACTGGGACAAAACAATAATGTTTCCATCCTCGACCTGCCCACAGAAAACGACTGGGTATTGTACGCACCGTACTCCGACAAATCACTTATTCGTAATGTTCTGACATATAATTTAGGCTCTACACTCGATAGATATGCGCCTAGAACAACTTTGTGTGAACTGATAATAAACGACGAGTATCAAGGCGTTTATGTGTTTACGGAAAAAATTAAACGGGACAATGATCGGGTGGATATTGCCGAACTTACCGTCAACGACACTATTGGTGATGAGTTAACTGGTGGGTATATCGTTAAAATTGATAAAGCAACTAACGGAACAGGATTTAATTGGAATTCTCCAATACCCGCTCCTTTCACGCAGAACACATTGATTAATTTTAAACTGCATTACCCTAAAGATAATCAAGAGTTGCCTGTACAAGCTGCCTATATTCAAGACTATATTACAGCCTTTGAAATGGCTCTTGATGGTCCTAATTTCTTAGATAGTCTGACAGGATATCGGAATTACATCGATGTTAGCTCGTTTATCGATTTCTTCATCATGAACGAAGTGTCTAAAAATGTGGATGGTTTTAGACTCAGCACCTATATGTATAAAGATAGAGACAGCAATGGAGGGAAGTTAACTTTGGGTCCATTATGGGATTTTAACCTGTCATTCGGTAATGCAAATTACTGCCAAGGCGATTCACCTTTTGGTTGGGGTTCTGATTTTAATCAATATTGCCCAGGAGGATATTCTATTCCTTTTTGGTGGGATAAGTTGAAAACGGATACAACCTTTACTAATGAACTCAAATGTCGTTGGGAGAGCCTTCGCGAAAACCAATTTCATACCGATTCTATCTTAGATCGGGTAAATAATTTGGTTTTAAAATTGGATGAAGCGCAAGCAAGAAATTTTCAAAAATGGCCAGTTTTAGGCAGCTATGTTTGGCCTAACAGTTATATCGGCGCGAGTTATTCAGAAGAAATAGACTTTTTAGGAAATTGGATTACTGATCGGATGATTTGGCTCGATGACAGTATGCCAGGAAATTGCATCATCATTGAACCTGAAACCTTTGACACTATTTATATTCCAAACGATACCTTTATCTATCCGCAAAATGACTTGGCAGTTTTGGAAGAGGATCTTACACATCCAGTTGATTCTTCGGTTTCTATTGCTGAGCTTGTCAATAAACTTAAGGTGAAACTATACCCGAATCCTACGCATCATGCGGTCAACATCGTTTTCAATACAAACAGCGCTGAGCCAAGAGAAATACAAATAGTTGATTTCAAAGGAACGCTTTTAGATAGTTATTTCACTAAAGAAAAATGGATTACCGTCGAACTGACTAATTTTGCTAATGGCGTATATTTCGTTAATGTGATTGAAGGTCAAATCTGCGTAAAAAGGAAATTGGTCAAGTTGTAGCTCCAATAAATTAGTATATTTAAACGTACAATTTTTATTCAATATTTGTATCCTATGGATAAATCAAGTCTTATAGAAAAAATTTATCGGTCTCAATACTCCTACAATAAGCAATTGCCTGGGCCCTTTGGAGATCGCTATATAACTTATGCAGACTATATCGCTTCAGGTCAATCCAGTAGTTTGATTGAAGACTTTATACAAAACGAAGTACTCCCTTTTTATGCCAATACGCACACCGAGGCCTCTTATACAGGCTTGCAAACTTCCAAATATAGAGAGGAAGCTAGGCTAGCTATTAAACAATCAGTCAACGCTTCTGAAGAAGATGTTGTGCTATTCGCCGGGTCAGGATGTACAGGAGCAATCGACTTACTGATTCGTAAATTAACTCAGTTTTACCAAACACAAGACGCTTATCCTGTTGTTTTTATCGGTCCATTTGAGCACCATTCAAATATCCTTCCTTGGCGAGAAGGACCATTTGAATTGGTTGAACTACCTATTTCAAATGGAAATGTTGATTTACATGCACTTGAAGTACAACTAAAAAAATATCACCACAAAAAACCCATGATAGGTAGCTTTTCCGCGGCCTCTAACGTCACCGGAATCCTTGCTCCTCAAGATGAAATTCACCGCCTATTAAAAAAATATGATGCCTTATCTTTTTGGGATTATGCCGGTGCAGGTCCTTACATGCCTATAGATATGAATCCTAAAGAAACAGCAGGTAAAGACGCCATTTTTATGTCACCGCACAAACTTATTGGCGGCCCAGGAACTCCTGGCGTTTTGATATGTAAAAAAAGTTTGTTTCAAGGAGGTCTTCCGGTTGTAATAGGTGGTGGAACCGTAGACTACGTTACAAAGAAAAAACAAAAATATATAGATCATATTGAATCCAGAGAAGAAGGTGGCACACCAGCTATTTTGGGGTCAATCCGGGCAGGTTTAGCATTTAAACTAAAAGATCAAGTAGGCGCAGAGTTAATTCAAAAAATTGAACATCAGTATATTACAGAGGCTATTGAAACGTTCAAGTTAAACAAAAATGTTTTCGTGCTGGGTAATACGCAAGCACCTCGTTTAGGCTTTATGGCTTTTCTCATACGCTTTAATAACAAATTCTTGCACCATAATTTCGTAGTAGCCCTGCTAAATGATTTGTTTGGCATTCAATCCCGAGGGGGATGCAGTTGTGCAGGACCATACGGACACGACTTATTAGATATCACCGATGAAGATTCTGATAAAATACTCAACGAAATGTCCTTAGGGAATTTAGCCCTTAAGCCAGGATGGGTGCGTTTAAACTTCAACTATTTCATTCCTCGTGAGGAATTCACTTACCTATTAGATTGTGTAACATGGATAAGTTTACATGGATGGAAACTATTAAATCTTTATCGCTTTGATGATTGCAAAGGACTTTGGACCTGCAAGTTGACAGAAAACAAATCTTTAAGAAGCTTGGATGATTTTCCAAAGACACAAAAACCGTTTAAAGGGAATTCAACGGACAAACGTGCACAGCGAAAAGCTTATCTAGAATACGCAAGTAAACTGGCCGAAGTTGAGTGGAGCAAACTGAATGAAGAAACCTTTCAAACCTACACCTACGACCAAGTAAATAATCCCATGCGTTGGTTTTCATTAGTGCAAGACATCGAGTTAGAGCAAGAAGGCTAAGCCATTCGACTTACCTACTCAACGAGTTTATCGATTTCTCAAAGATTGTTTACATTTATGGCCTTGCACTATGATTGACCAACTTGCTATACACCGACTGTTATTTTTTGACATTGAAACCGTAAGTATTTCATCCACCTTTAATGAGCTATCGGCAAACATGCAATCCCTTTGGGAACGCAAGCACCTACACGCAAGTCAAGAAGGACAAACCTTGGAAGAATCTTTCGAAAACCGTGCAGCGATTTTTGCAGAGTTTGGGAAAATAATCTGCATCTCTTGTGGTTTTTTTGTTGGCGATGAGTTTAGAATAAAATCTTTTTATGGGGATGATGAATCATCGATTTTACAAGATTTTGGGCAGCTTTTATGTGACACCAACTATATACTTTGTGGACATAACATCAAAGAGTTTGATGTCCCTTACTTATGTAGAAGGATGCTAGTTCACGGCATTGCTCTTCCGAATGTGTTAAACATAGCTGGAAAAAAACCTTGGGAAGTACAATTCGTAGATACGATGCAGCTCTGGAAATTCGGAGATTTTAAGCACTATACTGCCTTAAACTTATTAGCTGAAATATTCAATATCCCTACACCGAAAGATGATATTGATGGCAGCCAGGTTGGGGAAGTTTATTGGAAAAACAAGGACCTTGAACGAATCAAGTTATATTGTGAAAAAGACGTGGTAAGCGTTGCCCGACTAATTCAACGATGGAAGGGTACGAACATACTGAAAGATGCCGATATCATCCATATTACGTAATTTCGTTCTTGACTAATTCAAATATAATGGCATCCAAAGATATTATAGTCGTTCAAAAGAAGCATATCCAAGCGGGCATCGAGCGATATGAAGGCAAGCCAGATGAACACCTACAACAGGTGCTTAGCCATGCGGGTTACGATTATAAAGTATATCGCTTCAAAGATCAACGAATCTTACTAGTGCTTCCTCACGAGATTTCAGCTGTACTCTATGCCAATGAACAGGTCTTATACAATAAACTTTCACTTGACTAGTTGATTACACTCCCCTAATCCTTTGGAGATAATCGCTTTTTCATTAAATCGGCAGCTTGTGCTTTTAACTTATCCAAGTCATTTAAGGTCATGCCTATGGTGGAAATGGGCTCCTCCCAATGGGCATATACTTTTCCTGGTCTGTAGCTAAAAAAATTGTCCGGCGGATTGAGTTCTCGAATACCAGTTAAGGTATTCACCACCAAGGGCTTTTGCATTTCAATGGCTAATTTAAACGCCCCATTATAAAACGCTTTAACTGGTTCACTTGTGCGGTTTCTTGTTCCTTCCGGATAAACAAATATTGAAAAGCCATTAGCCATTTCCTCTTTCATTCTTTGATAGGAAACTCTTCGAGATTCCTCGCTTTTCCTATCAACCAGAATGCATAAACGATTGATTAGAAAACCAAAAAAAGGAAGCTTGGCTGCCTCTTTCTTTCCGAGAAATTTGAACAATATATCCTCCGGTGCTCCAACTACATTGGCTGGAATATCTATCATCGTTTGATGATTGCTAACTACCACATAACTCTCATTCCTTTTATAACTCGTGTGCATTACACGCTCAACACGAAGAAACATCGAGCCGCAAATCAACTTACCAACGAATCCATAAAGAAAGGCTAAGAACTCTTTATCCTTTTTGGAGCCAAATACTAAACTCACCAGCAGGTAAGCAAAGTATGCCACAACTACCCAAAACATAAAGGCAAAAGAAGCCCAAATACTGCAAACTGTGGTATATATTTTTTTCAGCATAACAAACGTTTATACATCGGAATAGTATTTTCCAGACCGAAATATAAACAATCCCGCACCAATGCCTGACCAATTGAAACCTCTAACAATTGTGGAATAGATTCTTTCAAAAAAGAAAGATTATCGAGGTTTAAATCATGTCCAGCATTAATTCCTAAGCCCAGTTCATTAATTAAAGGTAAAACAGCTACAAATGAATGAACCAATTGAGTTCGTTGCTCGTCTGATTGCGCCAAAGGAAAATCATGCGCATAGGGACCTGTATAAAACTCTATTCGGTCTGCCCCTATTTGCTTTACCGCTTCGAGTTGTTGGGGAATAGGATCGATAAACAAGGAAGTTCGAATGTTATTGGACCTAAATTCCTTGACAGATTCGGTTAACATATCCCGGTGGGCTATAGCATCCCAGCCATGATCAGATGTCAACTGTTGAGGATCATCAGGAACTAGGGTAACTTGCGAAGGCTTAGCCTCTAAAACTAAACGTATAAAATCTTCAGTTGGATATCCTTCAATGTTATACTCACAGCCCTCATTCGGAAATAGCTTGGATAAGTTCCGTACATCCTCTCGAGTAATGTGTCTTTCGTCAGGTCGCGGATGGACGGTAATCCCATCAGCACCATAATCTTGACACTTTCTAGCAAACTCCATCAAGTCGGGAATGTTAGCACCCCTCGCGTTTCGTATAAGAGCAACCTTGTTAATATTTACAGATAGTTTCGTAGTCATTGAGAAAAAACTTTAAAATAGTCTTAGCGCGTATTTAGGTAGAGAATATTTTGCTCAAATGTGCACTAACGCTTGATTGCATAGCTCAGACCCAAACTGTATAAATTGGCAACTAAACCATCACTTCTACGGTAATGAGAGTATCGCAAATCAATACTCTTAAGCATATTTTTATTCCCCTTCTTCTGCGTGGTAAAATTAAATATCCCAAATAATGGAGCGATACTTAGGCCTAATCCCATTCGGTGGCTGGTAAATCCAGACAAGTCAAAATCAGAAGTGAAAAAACTTGGAGGAACAGAACCATCATGTTCGGCAAAAGGAGCAAAGTAATCAGCATCCGTTTGATGATGAAACCTATAGAAAGGATACACCCTGAGGTACTTGGTTAGTACAAGGGGCAATTCTATTTGAGCAGTATTTCCTAAAACATTCCATGTATCGTAATAAAACCTGTAGTATAAATTTACCCGCATAAAATCAGCTAAATAGTAATTCCAACGAACACCAATAGGTATTTTAAATCTTGTGTTTGGCAATTGTTCTACTTGCGAATTAATTAAACTTGCAGTATCTCCCAGGATATTTCCAAATTCATCCTGGTTATAATCATTAAAATATACTCGATGAAATGGTGTGGATAGCAGACCTTGTTGCATAACTAAATCGACATTAACCGAGGCATTCATTCGCTTATTCATTACCCAAGACTCTACCAGAGATAAACTAAGCGAGTGCCGCTGGTCATTATCCAAAATGGATGTAGTTCCATTCCGATGTTCGATGGGATAAATTAGCTTCCAGCTATCAAAAAAGTAGGATCCCTTGATACTGAACTCCTTATTCTTATCCTTAGATGATTTAGCATAGGCAGCTCCTACAGATACAGATGAGACATCAAATTCAAAGCTAACTCCCAAATTAGCCGCATAGCTTGTGTTCTTGACACCATTCGTTTGCTTATACCCTACATTAGAATACATTCGAAAATCCGAAGCCGAAGCTGAGGATACGTGATCGACTTGTAAATACGGATTATTGATATTATCCGAAGAAGCCGTGGTGTAGTAATCTACTCCCCCATTGTAATTAATATAACGATTGGTATCAATTGGAATATTCACTAGCAATGAAGGAGCCGTATTGGTTAATGACTCTGTTCCTTGCCCTCCTGTCACAGGCGAATGGTTGCCATCTTGCTCGTAATAATTAAATAAAAAATCAATCGTTACATCTTCCAGATGAATTTTTGATGAATCTACATCTGCCTGCGCACTAAGCACATTGAAAGCCGTAAAAAAGCCGTAAAAAAGCAAAAACCTTAATTGCATCCGCAACCTCCTCCTGTTTTACCGCCATTTCCACCAGCAACACCTTCGCGATAACTTTGAAAACCGCCTTCAAATCCTTCTAAAGCGGAATCCGACAATTGCATATCTTGATCATTGAGATACATCTTTTGATATGCTTTAACACTTGTACATGCACTTAGCATCCCAAGCATTAGACTAAAAGCGATTATAAAAACAAACGATCTATTCATCAGCAAACCAATCTTTTAACTTACTCGAATATAGTACTTTATTTTCTTGATTGATGATAATTCCTTCCACTCCTTCCAAATGATTAATCAAAGCCAATCCATCCTTTTCACCAAGCACAAAAACGGTTGTAGCCAATGCATCCGCCAATTCCGCGGTGGAGGTTAGAATACTTACACTTAAAATGCCTTTGGAAGGAATGCCTGTTTTGGGATTAATGATATGTCCGTAGCGCTCTCCATCAACAATCACATATTTCTCATATTCACCAGAGGTAACAATGGCTTGATTCACAATCGGCAGAGCCAAAAGAACCTCGTCTTTAGCTGTGGGATTAGCCACACCAACATTCCATGACCGTCCATCTGCCTTATAGCCCCAGGCTAATACATCTCCTCCCGCATTTACAACACCCGAAGTCACCCCATTTTCAAGCATTACCACTTTCGCTCGATCAGCTGCATAACCCTTACCTATTGCACCAAATCCAATCTTCATGCCTTCATTTTCTAAATACACGGTAGTATCGCTGCGGTTTAAAATAATCTTCTGAAAATCAATCAAAGCCACTGAGGCAGATAGTTCTTCGTCGCTAGGCATCTCAACCGTATCGCCATTAAACTGCCATAGTTTGTCAATGGAAGCAAAAGAAATATCAAAATAACCGTTACTAAGTTGAGCAATTTTTTGACTTCGTTCGATTAACTGAAAAAGTTCCCAATCTACTTTAACCGCCCGAATACCAGCAAATTGGTTTACACTCGAGGTCTGGGAAGTAGGTTTCCAGGAGGAAATTAAGCGCTCAATTCGGTCTACTTCGGCGATTGCTACTTCCACCGCTGCTTGAGCCTTACTTTGGCTTTCATGAATGGCTGTAAAAGCAAAAGCTGAGCCCATTAATAAAGTATCTTTCGAAAAACTATACTTGGCTTGAGCAAAAAGACCTAAGGGTAAGCAAATACAAATAAAGATTAGCCTTAAGCACATATTTTATTCAATAAGCTGATCTATATTTTCAAGATAATCCTCAACCGAAGAAAGCGGATAATCCATGGGGCCAATGAGTTGACCATGTTTATTGAGCAGCAGTGTTAAAGGAAAAGAACCCTTTTTATTGAATTTTTCCGCCAGTTGGTCATTCTGCTCAGTTAATTCTTTACTTAGCTTGTTTTGCTTTTTAGCGGGAAAATCCAGATTAAGCAAAATAAGATTTTCATCAGCAAACCTCAGAAAAGATGCGGTTTCAAACAACTCTTTGCTTAGGCGCATGCAATTGTTGCACCAATCTGAACCTGAAAAAGATACTAAAACAGGACGGTCTAGTACTTTGGCTGACGCTAACGCCTCCTCATAATTAACAAACCAAACTGATGAGTGCTGCGCACGAACTGTGGTCATCCCGAAGAGTGCCAGTGCAAGTAAAAAAAATGTTCTCAAAATATCTCAATTAAATTTTCAAATTGTCCATCATGGCACAAGTTGCATTGACCAGTATAAACTACTGTCGACATCACGTTGGTTACTTGCCCATTTTCATTGATTATCTCAACTCTTATGCCATTTTGAAAATCAATATTCTCTGTGGTGTATAAATTACCCAGCTCATCAATTTCTATACGCTTAATCAAATCATAACTCTCTGCATCCAGAATATTTACCGAAGCATTTGTATAATTCCCATAAACACTTCCCGCCACCGAAAACCATCCTTCACCAGGCCCTTCTCGATAATGACAATTCATGCAATTTTCCCCTTTTTTGTGACTTTCATCTTCCTTGCTTGAACTGATGTTTGTCTCATTTTCCGGTTTATAGCAGGAAAACATCCATCCAAAAAAGAAAAACAAAATGAGGTATGTAGCAAAAACTCTTTTCGACATAGAATTAGAATTGTGATAAATATACTAAACTTTGAGAAGGATAAAAATACAGAAGCCCTTCGAATCGCGAAGGGCTTCTGTATAAAAAATATAAAGATTAATATCTGTAATAATCAGGCTTGAAAGGACCTTGCTGCTCTACACCAATATATTCAGCTTGCTCCTTGCTTAGTTCTTCTAATTCAACACCGATCTTAGCCAAATGCAATGCTGCTACTTTTTCATCCAAATGCTTAGGCAAAACATACACTTTATTTTCGTAGTTCTGTGGATGCTGCCACAATTCTAATTGAGCCAAAACTTGGTTGGTAAACGAGTTACTCATCACAAAGCTCGGATGACCTGTTCCACACCCTAGGTTTACCAAACGACCTTCAGCCAAGACAATAACCTGTTTGCCATCAATATCATACATATCAACTTGCGGCTTAATCACATCTTTTGATGAACCATAATTCTTATTCAACCAGGCCATATCAATCTCGTTATCGAAGTGACCGATATTACAAACTATGGTTTTGTCGCGCATTGCCTTAAAGTGTTCTCCTCTAATAATATCTTTATTACCAGTGGCTGTCACTACGATATCGACTTCGCCCACTACATTTTCCATCTTCTTCACAGCAAAGCCATCCATGGCCGCTTGCAATGCACAAATAGGGTCACATTCGGTTACCGTAACACGAACTCCTGCATTACGCAGAGAAGCGGCAGATCCTTTTCCCACATCACCGTAACCTGCAACAACAGCTGTTTTACCGGCCAACATTAAATCTGTAGCCCGACGAATGGCATCTACAAGAGATTCCTGACATCCGTATTTATTGTCAAATTTAGATTTTGTAACTGAATCATTAATATTGATTGCAGGCAAAGTAAGCGTACCTTTTTTCTCTCTTTCATACAAACGATGCACACCCGTAGTGGTTTCCTCAGAGATTCCATTAATGCCTTTTACCAACTCAGGATACCTGTCTAAAACCATATTAGTTAAATCTCCGCCATCATCCAAAATCATGTTTAAAGCTTGTCCCCCTTCAAATGCGTGAAGCGTTTGTTCAATACACCAATCAAACTCTTCTTCGGTCATGCCCTTCCACGCAAAAACCGGAATACCGGCAGCAGCAATAGCTGCAGCTGCATGATCTTGCGTAGAGAATATATTACACGATGACCAAGTAACCTCAGCACCTAATTCGACTAAAGTCTCAATCAACACAGCCGTTTGAATCGTCATGTGCAAGCAACCTGCAATCCGCGCACCTTTCAATGGCTTACTTTCGCCAAACTCTTCTCTTAATGACATCAGACCAGGCATTTCTGCTTCGGCCAATTTAATCTCTTTTCTTCCCCAGTCAGCCAGGGATATGTCTTTCACCTTATAAGTCATACTCTTTGTTTGCATTTTTTAAATTTTACAAGGTGTAAAGATAAGTCTTTGGCAAAGAAATACCTATTCTTTTCTAAGTAAACCCTGACACCGAATATCATAAAAATCCCGAAATGCTTCACTCAGGGTAAGATCGTTTTCTTTAAGATAAACTGGATCAGTTAAGGTTTGAAAAAAGATAAAATCCATTTGGGATAACATCTTGGCATTTAAGCGATTAAAAATCCCTCTTTTCATCCCTTCCGTGTAGTAGGCAGATAACTCATGAACTGCTAATTCAACAAGAAGCATTACTTTTTGATAAATACCAGGAAACATAGTTTTTATATCCGAGAGAAAGTCATTGCCAATATCTCGAATATGGGTTTGCAATAAATCAAAACTTAAGCTGTAACGCTCGATATAATCAATGTCTGCGTTATGCAAAATAGGAACAAATCCAGTAATCATCTTTACTTTATAGTCAATAACTGCATCGACCATTTCCTCTTTAGATTTGAAGTATTTGTACAGTGTTGCCTTACTTTTATTCAAACCTTCTGCAATTTGATCCATGTTGCTTTCAGCTAAACTATTACTTCGAAAAAAAACCACCAAACCATCTATGATCTCTTGCTTTTTCTTGGGATTAGCGGAGCGTTTTTTAATTATTGCGTTTCTTCCCACGAAACAAAAGTAAACTATTTTTTATTTTTTAGTTTACTTATTGAAGAATTTTATTTACATTTGATACATAAAATTCAAGACTATGCAAGTAAGAGCTTTACAATATTTGGGTGTTTTTGTCAGTGCCATCGTAATTTTTACATGCCTGAATCTCGGTGGTTGGTATACCTGGGGTGCCTTAGTTTATGCTTTTGTTATGGTACCTATTTTTGATGCTATCCTACCTTCATCGACCGAAAACATGAGTAAAGTAGAAGAAGAAATTGCTAAAAAGAGTCGGATATACGATTATCTCGTGTACTTAGTCGTGCCGGTTCAATATTTTTTGGTATTTTTTACAGTGTACAAACTCAGCCTAGACACCTACACTTGGGTTGAATACGCTGGATATATTTCGGCGCTAGGTTTAGCTTGTGGCGTATTTGGAATTAATGTAGCCCATGAACTTGGTCACCGGAACAAAAAATACGAACAATTCCTATCAAAAGCCTTGTTACTGACATCCCTTTACATGCATTTCTTTATTGAGCACAACCAAGGGCACCACAAAAATGTAAGTACGACTGATGATCCGGCATCTGCAAAAGAAGGTGAATGGATTTATACCTTTTTTTTCCGCTCAGTGATTGGAGGATATATAAGCGCTTGGAAACTGGAAAATAACCGGCTAAAAAAACAAGGCAAATCGGCCCTATCCTTTTCCAACGAAATGATCAGATACCAAATCATTCAGCTAAGTTTTATTGGATTAATATTCGCCCTGTTTGGATTAGTACCCATGCTGAGCTTTATCGGTGCAGCTATTTTCGGATTCCTTACTCTCGAAACTGTAAACTACATTGAACATTATGGTTTGAGTCGAAAGAAAAATGAGTTTGGAGCTTGGGAAAAAACTTTACCTATACATTCTTGGAATTCTAACCATCCTGTAGGACGGATCTTACTTTTCGAATTAACCCGACACTCGGACCACCACTACATCGCTAACAGACCTTACCAAGTATTGAGACATTTCGATGAAAGTCCTCAAATGCCAACAGGTTATCCAGGCATGATGGTGATGTCCTTATTTCCTCCTGTTTGGTTCTGGGTAATGGGTAAAGAATTGAAAAAATTAAAAGAAAGTCAACCGGCCTTGGCTTAATCGAGGGATGATTCAATTGATCCAATCGAAGTTTTGATAAGAAAAAGATCGATAAATTTCTTATCGCTTGATAAACTTGTTTCGAAACTTATCTTTTCCTTGCTGCACATATACCTGATAAACACCTGGTGATAAATCACTAACTTTTATCGTTGCCACAGTGCTTGTACTTGTTGTTTCTATTTCTATCCAAACCCGTCCACTCATATCGCTTATCGTTACTTGATAAGGTTCTTTTGACTCTTCAATAAAAGTGAGTGTAAGCAAATCTGAAACTGGATTCGGAAAAAGACTTATCCCCCCATTTTCTTTGATTTCATTATTTAGGCTTAATATATCAAAAGCCAACTTAAAATTGGGGATTCCATATCCCATTTGATCATCGGGGTTGTGATAGATATGAGCGCTCTGCTCAATTGCTCGAATGATTTCCATATTAGAACTTTGCGGAAAGGCTTGCCACAAACAAGCTGTAAGACCCGCAATAATAGGACAAGAAAATGAAGTGCCATTTATAAACTGTAAGGTTTCATCGTATTTTGCTGCTACTACCCTTCGACCCAGCGCACTCACATTGGGTTTAAGACGTCCGTCAGCACTTGGCCCATAAGAAGTAAAAAAAGCAGGTTCCCATGCCTCATCTACAGCGCCTACAGCCAAAACACTATCCCCATCGGCCGGTGCGGTAATAAACTTCCATGTGTCATCACCCTCATTGCCCGCACTATTTACAACCAACAAACCTTTTCGCGCAGCTAAATCAGCTGCTTGGGTAATAATTGTCGTATTTCCATCCATATCAGCATAGCTATAGTTGGTATTCGGGTCATTGAAACCGGTCGAATAGCCCAAAGACGTAGATAAAACAGTCCAGATTCCTAAGGCTGAATCTGCCCACTCGGCGGCAAGCGCCCAATTAATCTCCTCTGCGATACCCTCATTATTATTGTCTTCTGTTGTAAACAAATAATAGTTACCTTCTGGAGCTGTTCCAATAAGGGTATCGGGTTTAAAAGCCGCCAAAGTGGACATCACATACGATCCATGATCACCATCAGTATAGACATTGTTCGTATTCTCCACATAGTTATAGACTCCAATAATTTTGCTTTGTTGATTCAAATGATCGAAATAGCTACTCGTATTTACTCGACGAAAACCGTTATCCATTACTCCGATATCGATAGTTTGTCCTTTCAGGCCTAAATCATGCAAGAAAGCCCCATTTAACATATTCATTTGCACCTCGGAATATCCATAAGATGAATTCACTTCACCCGCTACGGCCAACTCTTGTAGATTATATTTAGCTCTAACTATCTGCTTATCAGACTTTAACCAAACTATTTCCTTCACAAATTCCATTTGGGCTACTTGCTCGAAAAAAGAGGGGTTTGCAGAGGAAACTACCATGCCGTTAAGCCATTTACTGCGTTTCAGAAGATTTCCACCAGCATTCGTGATGGCAGCAGTATATTCAGGATATAAAGGAAGATCTGTTTCGTCTAAGGGAATATCAAAAAACTGTCGACGAGCCAAAACTTGAGGAGATACATAACTTTCAAAATGGATTAGATGCGAGTAAAACCCTTTATCGGTAAAAGTAATCCAATATTGATTTTGTGCCCCAACTTCAATAGAAGTTAGCACGGCAATGTATAATAAAACAGTATATTTTAATCTTTGTAAGCTCGCAATCGCCATGTCACTATAAATCCACTTTCCGCTCTATCAATAAAACTAGCTCCCGACGGAGGAGCTTGAGTATTTAAAACTAATAACTCTTTACTGACCAAACCAATGTTGCGAGCATAAAGTTCTTGCCCAAATTTCTTTTCAAACAAGTTCTCTTCATCGATTTGCAAAACAGTTAAACAAGAATCCAGGGTAAACGAATCAATCACCATAACTTCATCTATTGCGGTGTACTGGTAATTCCAATCGTATCTTGTATCATCCAAGTATTCGAGCGTCGGTTCGTTGCCTACATTTAGAAAACTATGCCCCTGCCATTCTCGGCCTTCTGCCACAGGAAAAATTAAACTAATGAATCGCAAATCGTTAAAATAGCGCTGATGACTACTCTCCGAAATTTTAAAACTCCCCACCTGATACACGTCCCAAGAATCACTCAAATTCTCCTTACGGTATTGAGTAACCACGATATTATCCTCACCAGATGCATCTTGAAATACAGAATCGATTTCCTCGCGCAGATAAAAGGTGGTAGTAAAAATTGTTGGAGGAGATGTTACATCATTGTAGGTCGTAGAATCAACCATATATTCAACCCAATGACCTTCGGTCTTTGGCTGATAGTTATACCCAAAATCACTTTCATCCCTAAAACTAGCTTCTTTACACCCCAGCAAAAAGATTAGGAAAAGCCATATAAAAGCTTTTGTATTCATATTAAACCCGAAGCTCTGTTGGTTCCTCAACCTCACCCTTATTAAAAGTAGGACAAGTACTTCTATGACAAGAACTTAGCAAGGTAAGCGCAAAACAAACTGTCAGGAAGGCAATTACAATTTTTTTCGTTTTCATGGCACGTCGTTTAAATTATCTATTTTTGAAACGCTAAAATAATTAATAAAATTATTACCCCACTATGAATGTACATTTTATTGCTATCGGCGGAGCCATCATGCATAACCTTGCTATTTGCATGCACCAGATGGGGCATCAAGTCAGTGGATCTGACGATATCATCTTCGATCCTGCCAAAAGTAATTTAGCCCAGAACAATATACTTCCTCAAAAAATCGGATTCTATGAAGAAAACATAACGGATGATTTAGATGCTGTCATACTAGGCATGCATGCCAAAAAAGACAATATAGAACTACTCCGTGCACAGGAAAAAGGCATAAAGATTTATTCTTTCCCTGCATTCATTTACGAACAAGCAAAGAACAAAACGCGCATCGTAGTGGCCGGGAGTCACGGTAAAACTACGACAACAGCAATGATTATGCATGTAATGCAAAAGATGAATTATGATTTCGACTATTTGGTGGGCTCATCCTTAAAAGGTTTTGACCTAAGTGTCAAGTTGAGCAATTCTCCATACATGATTATCGAAGGCGATGAATACCTAGCGTCGCCGCTGGAAATGACATCCAAGTTTCACTACTACCAACCAGATATTGCCATTATAACGGGAATTGCCTGGGATCACGTAAATGTTTTTCCAACATGGGAATCTTACGTTGAAACTTTTGCTAAATTTCTTCGAGAAATGAAAAAAGATACCTTGGCCGTGTTGTTTGCCCATGATAATACCTTGCAAGAAATTAGTCAAAGTGCTACTTGCGATTTAGCTTTTTATGAAGCACCCCAATACACAATACGAGATGAAAAGTGTTTTATACAACACAATGACCAACTGTATCCATTGCGTATTTTCGGGAAACACAACCTTGAAAACCTTGAGGCGGCTAAAAAGGTATGCGAACGAATTGGAATAAGCAATGAATCATTTTACGAAGCAATGGCCTCCTTCGAGGGAACAGCGAAACGCTTAGAACCGATTACAAATAAAGCTCAGTTAACGGCTTTCAGAGATTTTGCCCATTCCCCATCCAAGTTGAAGGCATCCGTATCTGGAGTTAGCGAGCAATTTGGTGAACGCCCCTTGATTGCTTGCATGGAACTGCACACCTATAGCAGCACAGACAAGAACTTTTTAAAAGAGTACGCTCAAACTATGCTTGATGCGCATACTGCCATTGTTTATATGAGTGATAAAGCTTTTGCAATCAAAAACCGGTCGCACATAAGCGATGAAGAAGTAAGGCAAACTTTTGAACAAGACTCCATTGTAGTTTGCAGAACACCTGAACAATTATCGGCCCTAATCAAAGATATAGCTCTGACAGATGCGGTTTATTTATTTATGAGTTCGGGTAATTTTGATGGTCTAAACTTGAGTGAATTACTAAATAACTTGAAGTAAATCACTTCAAAGAATCGACTTCCTGGAAAACAAACCTAAGCTTTTCGCCTGCTTTACTCAGATAAGTTTTACTTTTGTTCTATGCGTTTACAATTAAAAAAACCACTCGCCTTTTTCGACTTAGAAACCACAGGCGTGAATATTGCCACAGACCGAATCGTTGAAATCGGTATTGTTATTATGAAAACTGATGGAAGTAAAACATCGCATCGCTTTCTCATTAACCCTACTGTACCCATTCCGATTGAATCGAGTCTGATTCACGGCATCTATGATAAAGATGTGGCTGAAGCCCCCACTTTCGCGGAGATGGCAGATGAACTTTTTGATATGCTCAACCCTTGCGATTTGGGAGGATTTAACTCCAACCGCTTCGATGTCCCTTTGCTCATAGAAGAATTTCTTCGTGTGGACAAAAACCTAAGTTTAGATAAGCGTAATTTAATAGATGTGCGGAATATCTTTGTGATGATGGAACGTCGCGATCTGACTTCCGCCTACAAATTCTATTGTGACAAGGACTTAGAGAACGCCCACTCTGCTTTGGCCGACATTGAAGCTACTCAAGAAGTCTTTGTTGCCCAAATGGATAGATATAAAGATCTTCCTGGGGATATCGATGAATTGAATAAAATATCAAGAAATGATTTAAATCAAATCGACACTGCGAATCGCTTAACTTTACTAAACGGCAAACCGGCTTTTAACTTCGGTAAATATCGCGGGCAGCTTGTGGAAGATGTGCTTAAAAAAGATGCCGGCTACTATGGCTGGATGCTTCGAAGCGATTTTAGCTTACACACCAAACAAAAATTAAAAGAAATTAAGTTAAGTTTACAATTGTGAACACCAAGCTCGTCATCATACCCACGTACAAAGAAGAGGAAAATATTGAAAAAATGGTGCATACCGTTTTTTCCATGTACCCGGATTATGACATCTTGATTGTCGATGATAATTCCCCAGACAATACCGCAACGCTCGCAAAACAAATGCAAAAAGAGTTTTCGGGTCGGCTTCACTTGATTGAACGCGAAGGTAAATTAGGCCTAGGGACAGCCTATATTGCAGGTTTTAAATTCGCACTTGAAAGAGGCTATGAATATGTTTTCGAAATGGATTGTGATTTTTCACATGACCCGAAAGACCTCAAAAAACTTCACGATGCTTGTTCAGCAGATGGTTGTGATGTTGCCGTTGGGAGTCGATATGTGAGTGACGGAGGCTTCAATAACTGGCCT
>JAFMKE010000142.1 GCA_017853115.1 Verrucomicrobiota bacterium | reverse complement strand
AAGAGGAATTTCGCTAATCAATTCGGCTACGTTTCCAAATAATTCTACTTTAGGCTTGCTGTGCTCAGGTTTAGATTGAGGGCACTGAATATAGGCTGCAGGCGATAATGATTTGATATTACCTGTGATATTGAGGTAGAATGCTTCTGGACTCGAATTGAAATATATGGGGAATTTTCTGTTAAATGGACCCGTGCCTCCAGTATAATATATGGCTTTAATGATTGCCGTTTCTCCAGGTGCGATAAGCTCGTCGGGATAAATGATCTCTAAGTCTGTTTCAGAAAATAAGGGTAGTATGCTGATAGGATGTTTACTCTCATTGCTTAACTGAAAAATGGCAGGCTGATTTTCCCACATTTGAACTTCTCCAAAATCGTAGGTGGTAGTTTCAAAAGCTATTCCCAGCTTTTTTAACTTTTGTCCATTCACCTGACTGGCAATCAAGATGGCCAGCAAAACATATATAAACTTTTTCAATACTGGTTTGTTTATCAATTAACTTAGAAACGCAGCTGCAAGCATAAATATGATACAAGTAACCCGATTAATCCAAATATCCACCCGTTTTTTAATTCTACTCCTGATTTTCCCGCTTGTAGGAAACGCTCAAACGGCTATTTTAAAAGGAAGTGTTGTCGATGCGATTAATAACGAAGGTATCCCCTTTGCGAATGTATTCATTCAAAATACTACAACGGGTACCACAACGGATTTGGAGGGTAATTTTGAGTTGACTGGTTTAAAAGCAGGATTGTACAATATTGAAGCATCTTTTCTTGGGTATGCGTCAAAAACTTTGTTTGAAGTAGAACTTTTTAACAATCGACCAACCACCGTGGTTTTTGAGATGGAGCAGGATGAGAAACAATTACAGGAAGTAGAAGTGAAAGCAAATCCGTTTAAGAAGTTGGAAGAAACTCCTTTATCGATTCGAACCATTGGAGTCAATGAAATTCAACGGTATCCAGGTGGAAATCGAGATATAAGCAAAGTTATTCAATCGCTTCCTGGTGTCGCCTCTTCGGTTTCTTTCCGCAATGATATCATTATACGTGGCGGATCACCTGCGGAAAACCGATTCTACTTAGAGGATATCGAGATACCAACAATTAACCACTTTAGCACACAAGGTGCAACGGGCGGACCAGTAGGTATGATTAATGTAGATTTTATTCGTGAAGTGGATTTCGTCAGCGGGGCTTTTCCGGCGAACAGAGGAAATGCGCTGAGTTCTGTGATGAATATCAAACTGATTGATGGTAGAGATGATCGACCAGGCGCAACCTTCACAGTTGGGGCAAGTGAAGTGGCTGCTGCATTTGAAACACCTTTGAAGGATAAA
Organism: Verrucomicrobiota bacterium; assembly: GCA_017853115.1. Taxonomy (GTDB): domain Bacteria; phylum Bacteroidota; class Bacteroidia; order Chitinophagales; family UBA8649; genus JAFMKE01. Next base: position 3,136 of record JAFMKE010000142.1, on the reverse strand, counting down.
GGTAATTTAATTTTCGCTTGGCGTACTTCGTATTTGCAGCTCTTGTTTAAAGCCCTTCAGCTACCATTTTTACCGACGTATAATGATTTTCAATTCAAGACAAAGCTTAAATTGAATCAGCGGAATGAGCTGACCATTTTAGGTTTGGGTGCAATAGACAATTTTGAGTTAAACTTTGATGCTAACACTACCGAAGATCAGCAATTTCTTCTAGGTACCTTACCAGACAACGATCAATGGAATTATACCGTTGGTTTGCGTCATAAATTATTTTTAGAGAACTCCTACTGGACATTTGTGGTAAGTCGAAGTATGTTCAACAATCGTGCGATTAAATATCAAAACAACGATGATAGTTCGGAAGACAACCTAACATTAAAATTTGTTTCACAGGAAATTGATAACAAATTCAGGGTAGAAAACACTGCGCGTATCAAGGGATGGAAATATACTTTTGGTATTGGAGCTGAGCTTTCGAAATTCACCAATCAAACGTTTAACAAGGTATTCATCCCTAATTTTGGAGAGCTGACAATTGATTTCGATGCCCAGTTGATTTTTGGCAAGTACAACGCTTTCGGTCAAGTTAGCCGATCGATTTTCAATAATCGCCTCGATATTTCCTTGGGGGCGCGAATTGACGGTGCGAGTTATAACGCGAGTATGGCCAATCCTTTTCGTCAATTTTCCCCACGACTTTCACTGAATTTAGGTATTACCGAGCGTTTAAGTCTCAATTTTAATACGGGTATGTATTTCCAGTTACCTGCCTATACCTTACTCGGCTATCAGGATTCAAATGGTAACTTGTTGAATCAAGATGCCTTAAAATTTATAAACAACAAACAAGTTGTTCTCGGAATGCAATACGCCACGCAGAAGAATTCCAAGTTGAGTATTGAAGGTTTTTTAAAGCTATATGATAATTATCCTTTTCTGCTGAATGATTCGATTTCATTTGCCAATTTAGGCGGAGATTTTGGTGTTATTGGCAACGATATTGCCGATGCAAGTTCGGAAGGTCGGTCCTATGGTGTGGAGTTTTTGTTTCAGCAAAAATTGTTTAAAGGCTGGTATGGTATTTTAGCTTACACCTTATACTGGAGTGAGTTTAAAGATAAGAATGGAGATTTTGTGCCATCGGCATGGGATTCACGGCATATTATTAGTATGACTGGTGGAAAGAAATTTAAAAAGAACTGGGAGATAGGCACTCGTTGGGGCATTCAAGGTGGCGCACCATACACGCCTTTTGACTTGGTAGCTTCATCCTTGCCAGCAAATTTCGACAACAGTGGTCGCGGTTTGAGGGATTTTGATCAGCTAAACACTCAACGAACCATTTGGTTTCACCAATTGAATGTTCGAGTGGATAAAAAATGGTTCTTTTCCAAGTGGAGTTTAAATTTATACCTAGACATACAAAATATTTATAATTTTCAAGGAGAGGGCGTGCCTGAATTTACGGTGGAGCGAGATGATCAGGGAATCCCTTTGCTCAACAGTAATGGAACCTACAACGGATATACTTTTACATCTTCGACGGGTAACCTGATTCCTTCGATAGGCATAGTGGTAAAATTGTAGTCAATCATGAACGATAAGTGAAAAAGCTTCGTTAGATTTATATCTGTAAATGAATCGCTTTCTTATCATAATTATATTTCTTGGGTTTCTCTCACCCATGAGTTTCGCACAAAAAAAATCGAGTGTAGTTACGCTTAATGATAGCGAAAATGCGGTATTTAAGAATGAATGGAGTATTGGCGCTCGCTTGCATACAAATGGTTTAAGCGCTTATTTTGAAAGAGTTTGGATTAAAAGTATTTGGAAGAAGCGAGTGATTCAGACAAACTTTTTTTACTACCAAGATTTCAAACAAAAGAAAGTCAAATCACCCTATGCCGAAGTGTTTAACACGAGTGGCTATTTTTACGGGAAGCAAAATAATTTTTGGAATGTCAATGCGCTATACGGAAGTAAGAAGGTGCTAGGGGAGAAGGCCGAAAAAAACGGTGTGCGCGTTTCTATGGTTTATCTAGGTGGTGTTTCGTTAGGATTGCTCAAACCTTACGGCCTCGAAATAGTAGAAGAGGATAATTTTTTTGTTAGCACCCCACCGGAGACGGTAGTCAGGTTTTACGACGAAAACAATCCTGACGTTTTCTTAGATCCTTTTAACAGCAATACGCGAATTTTCGGCGCAGCGGGTCTTCGGTCTGGATGGAATAAGATACGGCCAATTCCTGGTGTGCATGCTAAGTTTGGTTTTAACTTCGATTGGGCAGGGAAGGAAAATATCGTTAAAAGTATTGAATTAGGAGCTCAGGTGGATGTTTATTATCGGAAGTTGCCTGTTATGATTACTTCTCGAAATCGACCGTACATTTTTAATTTGTACCTTGCTTATCAGATGGGAAAAAGATATTAGTCGCTTTTTCTTTCTAAAATGATATTATTTTGACAATAATAATTTTAAATACGGTTAACCGTGTTGTATATTTGGACAGATTAAAAGTAAAATTAAAAGCTATTTTATGAAAAGAAATATATTTATCACTGTGTTTGTTGCTGTTGCTATTTCAGCGGGTTTGTTTGTTTCTAAAGGAGATAAGGCCCAAGTTGAAGAGCAAGTAAGCAAAAAACTTCCCAAAGAACAGCGAATTGCGGAAGCGCTAGAATGGAGAAAAAGCCTTATGGTTGATCCTGCTACCGGTGAATTTTCTATGGATATGTATTATGATGCCGTTAAGAAAGCGGATGAATTGAAATTTCATAGTGCCAAAAGTGGTGCTTTGAATTTGCAATGGGAGCTTGTTGGACCAGATAACGTTGGTGGTAGAACGCGTGCATTGATGTTCGACAAAGTGGTTCCGAACAAGTTGTGGGCAGGAAGTGTTGGAGGTGGTCTTTTTGTTTCTCCTGATGGTGGAAATAACTGGAATCGGGTTGAATCCTATGATGGTTTCTTTTCAATTGCGTCAATTACACAGGCAAGTGATGGAGCCTTATATGTTGGAACGGGTGAGGGCTTAGGAAACTCCTTGTCTGGTGCTGGTAATGGATTGAATTCGCAGTCTCCAGGTAATGGTGTATACAAATCAACCGATGGCGGAGCTTCATGGCGTTTACTTCC
>JAFMKE010000141.1 GCA_017853115.1 Verrucomicrobiota bacterium | reverse complement strand
TAAATCGACGTCTGTGTTTTCACTAAAGTCAAAATTGCCGTTAAAGCCCCATGCTTTTTCGAGGTCCTTCTGACGATACAACTTGCTTACTACGGCAAAATCCCCACTTCCTGTTTTAATTTCTGCAGGCAAGGCTTCGTTAAAGTTATAATCCCAGTTGTTGGGGATAAAAACAGCTTCTTCGAAAACCACAAAGTCTACGTGCTGGTATGTTTTATCACCAACCTCTACATCTTTCATATCCAATTCTTGCTCTGCAAATTCAAGGTAGCGCTCTTGGTCCTTTAAGTACAGCTCTTTATGAACCACGTAATTGGCTTGTGTCAAATTCACTAGGCCTGGTTGAGTAATACTAATTGTTCCCTCGAAAATAAGCTCTTCATTTTGTTTAGCTTCGATATAGTGTTCTCCCTTAACCAAACGAAGGGTTAAGTACTCTTCAGGAAGAACAATATATTCTTTGCTGTCAAAAACAATTGTCATTTCCACATCACTCGGGTTGTCGATAAACACGTCTACCTTAAAAAATGAACTACATCCACTTAGAAGAATAAACGACAGAATTGTTAAGCTAAAAAATTTTTTCACCATAATAATTTGTGTCAAAACTACCCTATTTAAAGTTAAGATAAAACATTAAAGTCCGTAATTTTACCACGTGTTAAGAGTAAATAACATTTCTGTTCAGTTCGGAGGCAAGTTTTTGTTTGAGGATATTACCTTCCAAGTAGGTGATAAAGAGCGTATTGGATTAACAGGCAAAAACGGTGCGGGCAAGTCTACCCTACTTAAAATTATTTCTGGTCAGCAAAACGCGGATTCGGGAACAATTGAAACGTCGGGAGGCTATACCATCGGCTACTTGCCGCAAGATATTGACTTTAAAAGTGAGCTAAGTGTTATAGAAGAAACCAAGAAAGCGTTTAAAGAAGTAGAAGCCATTGAGTCGCGGATAGCTCTGGTTCAAAAGGAATTAGAAAGCCGCACGGATTATGAAAGTGATGCGTATATGGATCTCATCAATGAGTTGACAGAAAAGCAGCATCTCTTGCATCATCACGGAGCGGAAAAGCACGATGAGGCTACAGAAAGAATTTTGAAAGGCCTAGGTTTTGAAAGTCATGAAATGAATCAACCGGTCAATACCTTTAGTGGAGGCTGGCAAATGCGTATTGTTTTGGCGAAGATATTATTGCGCCAACCGAGCCTGATATTATTGGATGAACCTACAAACCACCTCGATATTGAATCCATTCTCTGGCTAGAAGAATTTTTAATTAACTATCACGGTGCAACCATTCTTATTTCCCACGACAAAACATTTCTCGACAATGTGACAACACGAACGGTCGAGATTGTTATGGGAAAGATTGAGGATTACAAATGCAACTACTCCAACTACTTGGTTCAACGGCAGGATCGTATTGAAAAGCAACAACAAGCGAAAAAGAATCAAGAGGAGTACATCAAGCAAACAGAGCGCAACATTGAGAAGTTTCGCGCGAAAGCTAATAAAGCAAAGTTTGCCCAGTCTTTGATTAAGAAGTTGGACAAAATGGAGATACTAGAAGTAGACTCTAGCGATAATAGTAATATTCATTTTCAATTTCAAGAACCGCCGCGATCAGGCAAGGTCGTGGTAAAAGCGGAAAATGTAGGTAAAAGCTTTGGTGAGAAGCAAGTGCTTCGAAATGTGGATTTTGAGGTTTTACGAGGAGAGAAAGTGGCCTTTGTGGGCAAAAATGGTATGGGAAAAACAACCCTAGCAAAGATGATTGTTGGTCAATTATCCTATAATGGGGCACTGAATCTCGGACACAATGTGGCTTTGGCATTTTATGCACAGCACCAGGCAGAAAGTTTGGATGGCAACAAGACTGTTTTTCAGACCATAGATGATGCTGCCCCATATGAAATGCGTACACGTGTGCGAAGTTTGTTGGGAGCCTTTTTGTTTAGTGGAGAGGATGTAGAAAAGAAAGTTAAAGTCTTGAGTGGTGGAGAAAAGGGGCGTTTGGCGATGTGTAAACTCTTACTTGAGCCGGCTAATTTGCTTATTTTGGATGAGCCAACCAACCATTTGGACATGCGGTCAAAAGATCAATTGAAAGCGGCTATTAAGCAGTTTCAGGGCACAGTTATCGTGGTGTCACACGATAGAGATTTCTTACAAGGGTTGACAGACAAGGTGTTTGAGTTTATCGACGGTGGCGTGAAAGAGCACATTGGTGATATAAACGAATTCTTGCGCAGCAGAGATGCAGAAAATTTCCGGCAGTTTGAATTGGAGAAAAAGGAAGAGGAGAAACAAAAAGAAACGAGACCACAATCTACGAAAGACAGTAAAGAGCTTTATGAATTACGCAAGGAACTGCGAAGTGTAGAAGGCAAAATCAACACCTTGGAAGAGAAGATTGCTGATGCCGATGCCAAGCTTAAGGATCCGAACGAGTATGAAAAGTATATGAATGACCAATCCTTCTTCACGCTCTATGAATCCAACAAAAAGGAACTAGAAAAATATCTGGAACGCTGGGAAGAGATCGCCATGGAGATAGAAGCGTAGTGCTTTCTGACACATTCACTCCCCCAAGTTTGTCATTTCGAGCTGACGAAAGGAAGCGGAGAAAACTTTTGTATACAGTAACGGAAACTCAAACTAGAGGGTGAAGTGCTAGCCATTCTAAAATCAGCCTTCCATAATCAATATTCCATATTCCCAATACCTTCCTTACCTTTGCAAAAAACAAATCACGTGAGTCAACACTTATCAGAACAAGAAATCATACGAAGAGAGAAATTGAGCCAATTGCGCGCTATGGGTATCAACCCATATCCTGCCGATTTGTACCCAGTTAATGCTACTTCCAAGTTCATCAAGGATCAATACGAAGAAGGTAAACAGGTGGTAGTTGCCGGCCGAATGATGTCTATTAAAATTCAGGGAAAAGCATCCTTTGGAGAATTGCAAGATAAAGATGGACGTGTTCAGGTTTACTTCAACCGTGATGAGATCTGTCCGGGCGACGATAAAACCTTGTACAACGATGTGTTCAAAAAACTCATTGATCTAGGCGATTTTCTGGGTATTGAAGGCGAACTATTTACCACTCAAGTTGGGGAAAAGACCGTAATGGTAAAGAAGTTTGTTTTATTAAGCAAAGCTTTAAAACCTTTGCCGCTGCCAAAAACCGACCGAGATGGGGTGGTGCATGATGCATTTACTGATCCTGAATTGCGCTATCGTCAGCGTTACGCCGATTTAGTAGTTAACCCGCACGTGCGCGAGATCTTCGTGAAGCGCACCAAGATGTTTACTGCCATGCGTAATTTCTTCAATGAAAGCGGTTACATGGAAGTAGAAACACCTGTATTGCAAAGCATTCCTGGTGGTGCGGCCGCTCGACCATTCATTACACACCACAATGCCTTGGATATTCCGTTGTACTTACGAATTGCCAACGAGTTATATCTCAAACGATTAATTGTCGGAGGGTTTGATGGTGTATATGAGTTTTCAAAAAACTTCAGAAATGAAGGGATGGATAGAACGCATAACCCCGAATTTACCGCGGTTGAAATCTATGTAGCCTACAAGGACTATAATTGGATGATGGAATACACGGAAAAATTGTTGGAGCATGTGGCCATGGAAGTCAACGGTGCAACAGAATCTACTTTTGGTGAACACGTCATCAATTGGAAGGCTCCTTATCCACGCGTAACGATGACCGATTCCATTAAGGAATTTACGGGCTATGATATTTCCGGCAAAACGGAAGATGAGTTGCGTGCTGCGGCTAAAGGTATGGGTATCGAAATTGACGATACCATGGGTAAAGGAAAAATTATCGATGAGATCTTTGGAGAGAAATGTGAAGGCAATTATATCCAACCGACCTTCATCACTGATTATCCAAAAGAAATGAGCCCGCTGTGCAAAGGGCACAGAGATAACCCCGAATTGACCGAACGTTTTGAGCTGATGGTGTGTGGTAAAGAAATTGCTAATGCCTACAGCGAGCTTAACGACCCAATTGACCAACGTGAGCGATTTGAAGAGCAGGTGCGTTTGGCTGACAAAGGCGATGATGAAGCGACAGGCTTAATAGATCAAGACTTTTTACGCGCACTGGAATATGGTATGCCACCAACATCCGGCTTGGGTATTGGCATGGACCGTTTGATTATGTTCTTGACCAACAACCCAGCGATTCAGGAAGTTTTGTTCTTCCCGCAAATGCGTCCTGAAAAAGTAAAGCAGGTAAATCAAGCTTTGGATGCTTTGAGTGAGGAGGCGAAAGCCGTTTTTAAACTCCTGGAAAAAGCAGAAAACATAGAGTTGAATGCCTTGAAAAATCAAGCAGGGCTGAGTAACAAGAAGTGGGACCTTTCCATTAAAGCACTCACAAAAGGGGGCATGGCTAAAGTTACGAAAAACGACGAAGGGCTTTTTGTGAGTCTTGTTTAGTTAGCGGTCAGAAATCAGGTGTCAGA
>JAFMKE010000140.1 GCA_017853115.1 Verrucomicrobiota bacterium | reverse complement strand
TTTAGCCCGAAAGGATTGCAAAGATAATAGCTTTTTTATTTCACGCAATAACTAAGATTCTTTTTTTAGAAAAAAATTCCATGCGATACTCAGCCACCCTAAAATAAAGGCTAAGCCACCTAGAGGGGTTATGGCTCCCAGCCATCCCGGAATGGCAGGAAATGCTGAACGCAATGCCAAAATGTATAAGGACCCACTAAAAATGACAATTCCTATCAAGAATGCCCAAACTGCGCGACCGAGCCAAGCGCTATTTCCCCATTGATGCGCTAAAATTACCGCCATAAACATTCCTAGGCCATGCACGAAATGATACAAGCTGGCCGTCTTAAAAATCTGCGTTCCATAATCATCCAAATAGGGTTTTAAGCCATGCGCGCCAAAGGCACCTACAGCCACGGCTAAGGCCATTACTATCGCTGCTGTTATCGTTTTAGATTTGTTCACAATTATCGGTTTATAAGCTTTACACGCAAAGTTCGCTACTTTACTTGCTTAAACATAATTTTGTAAGAAATCTTTCAGCCGTGAAAAAGTTTTTTGCACTTTTTATCTTGCTAGCTGCCTTGGGTATTGTGGGCTACATTTATTTCGATACTGAAGCTCAGCGTTCTTCATCCAAAGCGCTTTACCGAAGTATACCCGAACAGTTTCCTATAGCTATCGAAGCGGGCAATTGGTCCATGCTCCTCGATAGAGTCGATAGTTTTTCGTACATACAAGCGATGAACGAGCAGGATTGGTTAATCGGTATGCGAGTTAATCTCAATGACTTAAAGGCCTTGAATGATTTATTATTAAACAGTCAGCTGTCCACGAAAATGGGTTCTACCTTGTTTGCCTTTGGCAATGCGGGAAACAGTCAACTCGGTATCCTCGCGGCAACGGATGTTTCGGATGAATTGGGTTTAGAGGATATATTAGCTGTTCTTAATCAGGAAAATATAAAGTATTCGACCTCTGTTTTCGAGCAACAGGAAATTGTCAGCATCGAATCGGGTAATGAAAGTTTCGATGTGACTGGATCTTTAACCATTAAGAATCAAATTTTATTATACAGCCACCAAGGCTCTTTTATTGAAGAAGCCTTGCTTCAACTCAATAAAGAAACCGATGAATGGTTACCCATCTATCAGGAATTGGGCGAAATCCAAGATGTTAAAATGTATCTCAAGCCAGCTCAATTGCCTTACTTAGCATCTTACTTGTTTAAACCAGAGGGCGCGCCAATTATGGAATTGTTTAAGCAACTTACTGGTCCAAGTGCCTTGGAATTCAACTTGTTTCAAGAAGCTATTCATTACAATGGTTTTACCAGGTATGACTCTACACAGCTTCTGGGGCAAATGCAAGCTTTTAGTCCGGCAAGTATTCAGCTACTCAATGAATTACCATCGAATACTGCACAATACGCGTGCATCGGTATCAAAGATAACACGACGCACTTTAACGAAGATTTTGCACTCAAGCGCTTACATGCCATTATCGATGAAACTTTGGTACTTTTTACTTTAGAGTCGTACGACGAAAATATAGCCAATCGTCGGGCCGGTATGATCTCCTTGCGGGAAGATGATTGTTTCAGTGTGCTTCGCGAACTAGATGCGAGTTTAGCGATCAGTGATACCGTGTATGATATGCCGGTATACCAATCCAAACTGGGTCAACTCCTGAATAAAGCCGGCTACCATGAAGATTTTTTCTCCGATGTCTTGTATTTTTATCGAAGTCAGAATTATCTGTTGTTTAGTAGTGAGTTAGCTACTTTGCAACAAGCAATTCAAGCCCAACAAGATGGTCGGGTCTTACGAACCAAGGATAGTTATACCGACTTCAGCGCCTCTTTTGCCTCTCAAGCTAATGCAAGCTATTACCTTGATTTGAGTTTAATCCAGCCCTATCTTACAAGTAAAACCACAACAAATTCCTGGCAAACCTTATACGGTCAGGTGGCTAGTCAATTTTCGCATTTGGGAGATCTTTGTTTTGTAAGCGGAAAACTAGCATTCCAGGAAGCAGAAGTAGGCATTTCGAAAGAATTGTGGTCTGTTCAGTTGGATACACTAGCTGCTATTGCTCCTCAATTGCTTGTCAACCACAACACCGATAACAAGGAGATACTTATTCAGGATTTGAACAATAATTTATACCTGATTGAAGCCTCAGGTCGAGTATTATGGAAGGTAGGTATAGAGGGACAAATCCAAGGCGATATCCAACAAATCGATTATTACACAAACAAAAAACTACAGTACGTATTCAATACAGCGAATAAAGTTTATGTGGTGGATCGAATGGGTGAACTAGTAGATGGTTTCCCTATTTCTCTGCCTAGCCAAGCCTTAGGTGGTATGTTGCTTATCAATTATGACAACTTAGGCAAATATCGTTACATGGTGGCTTGTGATAATGGCAATATTTACGCTTATGAAAAGAATGGTAGTCCACTGGCAGGTTGGAGCCCTAAAAGGGATGTGGGCATGGTCAGCACTCCGATAAACCACGTATTGCATGCTGGCAAAGATTATATCTATTTTAAAAATGATGACGGTGTGTTTTATGCCTTAAATCGTAAAGGAGAGAATCGTTTTACACCAGTACAAACGGCTAACTTTAGCACTCCATTCTATTTCATGGATGGCGCTTTCCTAGGAGGGGATGCTGGCATGGTCGAAACAGTCAATACCTTGGGAGATTTAACATCAAAAACTTTATTGGATAGCACCTACAGGCAATGTCTTCCTGCGCGTTCTCTGCTTCAAGGAGAGCAGGGCTATGCCTTTGTTAAAGGGAATACCTTTACTTATCAGCAGTCGCAGTGGGAGAATTTTTCTTCTTACACCACGGCTGATTCTATTCAAGGCATGGAGAGTTTTGTTTATCAGGATAAGCGTTGGTTTGTCTTAACTACGGAATCTCAAAGTTATCTAATCGATGAGATCGGCAACTTGCATCCTGATTTCCCTATTAATAGTACGCTGATACGTTTTGTTAATCTTATTCAGGGTAAGCAACGACTTATGGTTTATCCAGATCCTCAGGGAAGGCTAAGAACGATTGAGATTGGATGGACCAATCTATAGCTTCTTTACCTTTTTTTTCGAGATAGGTATTGCATTTTGAAAAATGTCGGCAAGTATAAAATCCTTGGTGAGCAGAAAGTGGAGAGGGGTGCGGGGCCTCTAAAATGAGATGCTTGCTCGCATCAATCAACTGTGCTTTTGAGCGAGCATAGTTGCCCCAAAGCATGAATACCACGCTTTCCTTTCTTTCACTTATCAACTGAATAAGCGCATCAGTGAATATTTCCCAGCCGATTTTTCGGTGTGATGCTGGTTTAAAAGCACTAACGGTCAAGATAGAATTAAGGAGGAGAACTCCTTGTTCAGCCCATCGAGTTAAATTGCCAGTAACTGGTTTGGGTATGCCCAAATCTTGATTTAAAGCCTTATAAATATTTTGAAGGGAGGGAGGTATTTTAATGCCGTTTGGAACAGAAAAACTTAGGCCGTGTGCTTGACCCGGATGATGGTAGGGGTCTTGACCAAGAATAACTACTTTAAGGTCTTTAAAAGGACAAAGCCTAAATGCATTAAATATATCTTGGCTAGGAGGTAAGATGATTTCTTTTTGTTCAATGCGCTTTTTTAGTGCTTGCTCGATAGCATCTACGGAACTTCTTTTTTCAACTTCTTCAAAGCAATGAAACCAGTCTGAAGATGTTAAGTTTAGCGGTGTGTTGAGGAAAGAATCGGGGAACATGTACGTAAAGTTATTCAAATAATCGTAACTTGCTTTTGCAGCTTTTTTATGAATTTAAACTGAAATATCTGAAAAGCGTTTATGGCAGCTCATTTCAAATTTGATCATTTTTTTAATTCGTGTTCCATACCGATGATTTTGTGGTCGGATTCACTCTCACTTATCGCTATAAACGCCGGAGCGGAGAAGATTTTAGGATCTAAGCAAAGTCAATTGCTCGGGAAGTCTCTTAAAGAAGTTAGCACGATTGGTTGTGTTGGTTTTGATTTATCCAAATTCAATTCTATGCTTCAGGGCGTTTTGGATAGTTGTTCTGTTCAGCATACCTGTATTAAAGAGGATGGGAGTGTAGAGAATGGCGGAATTCATTCTTCAATTTTTACCATTGGCGATAAGCGCTACATACTGAGTGTGTTTCAAAAAAGTAATGAGTATTCTGCGGATGAAAATCAACAGATATCACAAAACAACTTGATTAAAAAGTTGATGAGCCTCAATCCTGATGTGCACTATATTTTGGATTTGAAAAGTCGCAGTTACATATACGAGAGTCAGGATATGTTGAACTTTTTCGGGTATACCCTTGAGGATATAGGTACAACGCCGATGACAGATTTTTTGATTGGTAAGATAGATCCGTCCACGTTAAAAGAAGTTGCTTTAGCGAGTAAATCACTTAAAGCCGATAAAAGTGTAGGAGAATTCGTGGAGGTAGAGTACCGTATCATGACCAAGGAGAAAGGGTGGAAATGGGTGAGTGCGAAATCAACTCCTTTGATTCAAACGCCG
>JAFMKE010000139.1 GCA_017853115.1 Verrucomicrobiota bacterium | reverse complement strand
TCAATCATGGTGAACGCTCTATTTCGATTACTCTCCAATCCCTCAATACGACTGAGTGTTAGATCATTTACGACAGCTTCTAAAAGCCAATCGTCAAAATCACCTGCTTTAATTTTATCGATTTCAGCGAGTAATAAGTCTTTTACTTCTTCCAAGGTTTGTCCTTCTTTAGGAACGCCATACAAGAAGTGTACGCTGTGGTCTTTCATTACCGAAGGAAAGGAGCCTGCGCTAAGTACTTTCTGCTTGAGATTTAAGTCGATATCTATTAATCCAGCTTGACTATTCGCTAGAAGCATATCAATTAGGCGAATCATTTGAGATTCTTTTGTTCCCGCTCCGTCAAACTTAAATCCCATGTAGAGCATTTCTTGTTGCGGCCCAAAAACTTCTTTAACTATGGGCTCATTCAAGTCTGTGTCCGTTGGCATTTGAAATGCAGGAACCTCTTGCGCTTGCCAATCTCCAAAGTATTGTTCAATCCAATCAATCGTAGCATCGGGGTCCAAGTCTCCTGAAAGACAAATGGCGATATTATTCGGCACATAGTAAGTGTTAAAATACTCATGGATGTTATACATTGATGGATTTTTCAAGTGTTCTCCTTCTCCAATGGTGGTTTGTGTTCCATAAGGGTGGTTGGGCAATAAACCTTCTAAAACGCCCTGATATACCCAGCGTTGATCAGAATCTTGCGAACGGTTAAACTCTTCGTAAACTGTTTCTAACTCGGTATGGAAGAGACGTAAAACTAAGGTTTGAAAACGTTCACCTTCTACCATTAACCATTTTTCAAGCTCGTTTGAAGGGATGTCGTTGATGTAGACTGTTTCGTCATTGGATGTATACGCATTAGTGCCTTTAGCGCCCAAGCTAGAAACCATTTTATCATATTCATTGGCTATAGCAAACTTAGATGCCTCGAGCGATAAGCTATCAATGCGTGCGTACAGCATTTCTTTTTTTGCTGGGTCATTTTCCTCTTTGTGTGCTTCAAAAGTTGCGGCTATTTCATCGAGTAGCACTTTTTCCGCTTCCCAGTCTTTCGTTCCTATATTGTGGGTGCCTTTGAACATCATATGCTCAAGGTAATGCGCCAAACCTGTAGTTTCACTTGGGTCGAACTTCGAACCCGCTTTAACAGCTATCAAAGTTTGAATGCGGGGTTCGACTTCATTAACAGAAAGGTATACTTTTAAGCCGTTATCTAAAGTGTAAATGAGCGTATTGCTCGGGTCATCTTCTACCTGCTCAAAATCGTGTTTATATTTTTGAGTGGTCGAGTTGTTTGGCGTGCATGCCGCTATGAAAGCGATGGCAAGCAGTATTAATAGTTTATTTTTCATCATTATCTTTCTAGTTCTAAATCTAACTTTTCTACCAAAGATTTCAACGATGGATTACTTTGCACCATGCGTTGAAATTTGTCTTTTGCGTTGAGTATTACTTTTTGCTTTTTTTCATTTTCCTCGACTTGAATATCCAGTTCAATTTTTTCTACGGAGAGTGCATTAAATAAAAACTTGCGGATTGCAAGGCTTTCCTTTTCAATTAAACTTGCCTCCACCTGACTATCAGCAATTAAACGAACCGTGCCGTCCACCAAGACAGCCTCTTTGTCATTGATGCTATGCAACAAACTTTGATTGCCCTGTTCTTCGAGGACTGTCAGAAATTTTGACCAAACTACATGCAAGTTTTCTTGGTTGAATTCAAGGCTTCCTTGACTTCCCAAATCCTCCGTGGTGTCATCTTTTTTGCTAGCTTCTGGACGATGCATTTCGGACTCCACTTCTTTTTCTAAGTCTTCAAGACTCAGTCTCATTGATGGTTTTGATGGAGTAGGAGTGGATGGGGGAGTTTCAGTCTTGTCTTCGGTTATGTCGACTTGTTCTATTTTTTTATCTTCTTGCTTTGAGCTGGGTGGCTCTTCGCTTAACTTATTATGCTGTTCAACTGTTGTTGCCGGGATTTCTTTGTTTTGTTGAAGTGAACTACCGAGATGTTCACTTAACTTTTTTTTTTCGGCCGACTCATCCCCGAAGAAGGATTTTCCATCCATGAGGTTCATCAGAAAGGCCATTTTCATCAGTAAGCCTTCCACTAAAAGCCGTTTGTTCATACTAGCTGCGTAGCTAACATCAGTTTCCGCGGTGAGTGTTAAACCATTGACGAGAAAAGACCGCGGGGTCATCGATGCCTGTTCGAAATAGCGCTTTTTCAAACGGTCACTTAACTCCAGTAGGCGAATGGTTTTAGGGTCTTTGCAAACCAAGAGGTTTCTCAAATGACTACTCAAACCGTGAATAAAGTGATCGCCGTCGAAACCATTACTCAAAATTTCATCGAGTATGAGTAAAGCTTGACTCAAATCACTCAATAGCAGGGCTTCAGTCAACTTGAAAAAGTAATCATAATCAAGAACATTCAATCCTTTTACTGCCGTTTCATAGCTCAATTCATTTCCTGAAAAACTGACTAAGCGGTCAAAAATGGAAAGAGCATCTCTTAGAGCCCCATCAGCTTTTTCTGCCACGATATGCAGCGCGCTTTCATCTGCCTGAATTCCTTCTTGCTGAGCAATATTTTGTAGATGCTTTACAATATCAGCAACGGATATTCTTTTAAAGTCATAAATCTGACAACGCGATAAAATGGTTGGAAGGATTTTATGCTTTTCCGTGGTAGCCAATATGAATATGGCATAGGATGGTGGTTCCTCAAGTGTTTTCAGAAAGGCATTGAAAGCTTGCGTAGTAAGCATATGTACCTCATCGATGATATATATTTTGTACTTTCCGGATTGAGGTGGAATGCGCACTTGGGCAATTAGCTGGTGCATATCTTCCACCTTGTTATTGGAAGCAGCATCGAGTTCAAAAATATTAAAAGAGAAATCTTCTTGAATTTGGTCTAAATTCTCCGTTTGCCCCGTGTTAACTGCTTTAGCCATAATTCTAGCACAGGTAGTTTTGCCCACACCACGCGGTCCACAAAAAAGGAAGGCTTGAGCTATGTGGTCATTCTCGATGGAACGCTTTAACGTAGTTGTAATCTGCTCTTGACCTACAACATCTTCAAAGGTTTGCGGACGATATTTTCGGGCGGAAACTATGTAACTCATCAAGTGTAAAGGTAGGATTTATTTTATGCCTTAGGTACGAGACTTTGCTAAATTTTATTAACAAATCCAGCCATAAATAAAGCTTATCTTTAAACCATGAAAACATTGGTAATTGGTGCAAGCGAGAATGCTTTTCGTTATTCCTATCGAGCGATTAAAAGTTTGCGTAATCATGGTCATGAGGTAATCGCTATTGCTGCCAAATCGGGGCAAATTGATGATGTTGTTTTTGAAACCAATAAACGGTTTCACCCTGAGATCCATACGGTTACTTTATATATTAATCCTGCCATTCAGAAGGATTACGAAGACTACATAATTTCACTAGCCCCCAAGCGTGTTATTTTTAATCCAGGTTCTGAAAACCCCGGTTTTGCAGACAAACTAAAACAAAATGCTATTCAACCCGTTATAGCCTGTACCTTAGTTATGCTAAATACGAATCAATATGATATGTAAATGTTGATTCTTTTTCAGTGCTTGTTGAATCGGGGTTAAGCAGAGGTAAAAGCTAATTTTAAAATAAAAAAACAATTCAATGAATATCAAACAAGGAATGATGCGTGAAGACGCATTGCAAGGAAAAACAATTGTCGTTACAGGAGGTGGTTCTGGCTTAGGTAAAGCCATGACAAAATATTTCATGCAATTAGGTGCAAACACGGTTATAACCAGCAGACGTTTGGAGTTGTTGAAAGAGACGGCTAAAGAACTGGAAGACGCAACAGGTGCTCAATGTTTACCTGTTCAATGCGATGTGCGCGATTTAGCTCAAGTTGAGGCAGTTCGTGATGCGGCGATTGATAAATTCGGTAGAGTAGATATCTTACTCAATAATGCTGCGGGAAATTTTATTAGTCCTACTGAGCGATTGTCAGCTAATGCTTTTAAAACCATTATTGATATTGTTTTGATGGGAACAGTTAATTGTACATTGACCTTTGGTAAGCATTGGATTAATACCAAGCAAGAAAAGGCAAATGTCTTGAATATTGTTACAACTTACGCTTGGACAGGTTCGGGTTATGTGGTTCCTTCGGCTTGTGCAAAAGGAGGGGTAGTGGCCATGACGCGTTCATTGGCTTTTGAATGGGCTAAATATAATATTCGCTTCAACGCTATTGCTCCGGGACCATTTCCCACAAAAGGTGCTTGGGATAGATTATTGCCGGGTAGTCTGAAAGAAGAATTGGATATTAGCAAACAAGTACCCTTAAAACGAGTGGGAGAGCATCAGGAGCTGGCTAACCTAGCAGCTTATATGGTGTCTGATTTTGCTGATTATATGAATGGAGAAATTGTTACTCTTGATGGAGGTGAGCAATTGCGTGCAGGTCAGTTTAATAACCTAGAAATGATTCCAAGTGAAATGTGGGATCAGCTGGAAGCAATGATTCGATCCACAAAAAATAAATAGAATTCAAAGAC